>NZ_JARJHD010000076.1:0-611 GCF_030441955.1 Enterococcus spodopteracolus
GCTCTGTGTTTGTCTTCCTGCCTCCAGTTCGCCGGGCATTCAACATAAAAACTGATAGCACCCGGAGTTCCGGAAACGAAATTTGCATATACCCATTGCTCACGAAAAAAAATGTCCTTGTCGATATAGGGATGAATCGCTTGGTGTACCTCATCTACTGCGAAAACTTGACCTTTCTCTCCCATATTGCAGTCGCGGCACGATGGAACTAAATTAATAGGCATCACCGAAAATTCAGGATAATGTGCAATAGGAAGAAAATGATCTATATTTTTTGTCTGTCCTATATCACCACAAAATGGACATTTTTCACCTGATGAAACAAGCATGTCATCGTAATATGTTCTAGCGGGTTTGTTTTTATCTCGGAGATTATTTTCATAAAGCTTTTCTAATTTAACCTTTGTCAGGTTACCAACTACTAAGGTTGTAGGCTCAAGAGGGTGTGTCCTGTCGTAGGTAAATAACTGACCTGTCGAGCTTAATATTCTATATTGTTGTTCTTTCTGCAAAAAAGTGGGGAAGTGAGTAATGAAATTATTTCTAACATTTATCTGCATCATACCTTCCGAGCATTTATTAAGCATTTCGCTATAAGTTCTCGCTGGAAG
>NZ_JARJHD010000077.1:0-608 GCF_030441955.1 Enterococcus spodopteracolus
GCTCTGAACCAGGGGAATGTGATTAATTCCAGGCATTCAACGTTCTCTGCACCACGATCAACCAAATCGCCCACCGAGATAAGCAGGTCTTTTTTGTTGTCGAATCCAATCGTATCCAGTTTGTTCATCAGGTTCGTGTAGCATCCGTGCAGATCGCCAACTACCCAAATATTTCGGTATTTGCTGCCATCAATTTTTTCGTAATAGCGCATCTCTTTCACTCCATCCGCGATGAACCATGAGAACGTCGTTGACGATGGCGTGCATTTTCCCGTCTTTATCATCAACGTATTTTCTGACCGTACCGCGACTACATTTCAGTCTGCGTGCTACTTCTGTCTGATTTCCGTATGTTTCAACGAGCATGTCTGGAATGGTTTTTACTGAGAACGTCATGCGGCCTCACTTCTGCTATTTCGCAGGTCTTTGAGTTTCTGTTGGTACTCTGCCTTGATCGCCTTGCACTCTTCGATAGTCCAGCGATGGCGGTTATGGTTTGATTCGATTTCGTCTACTGCTTCCTGCCCGATGCGGCTAATCAGTTCGACGCGATACGGAACGAGATTTCCGCTTTTGTGCTGGTTGCACACCACGCATTGCTTGTGAAT
>NZ_JARJHD010000078.1:0-606 GCF_030441955.1 Enterococcus spodopteracolus
GTGGTGAATATCATCGTGTTCGATCCGAAAGGCTGGGCGCTGTTCCGTTCCTTCAAAGCCGTCAAGGAGAAGCTGGATACCCGTCGTGGCTCTAATTCCGAGCTGGAGACAGCGGTGAAAGACCTGGGCAAAGCGGTGTCCTATAAGGGGATGTATGGCGATGTGGCCATCGTCGTGTATTCCGGACAGTACGTGGAAAACGGCGTCAAAAAGAACTTCCTGCCGGACAACACGATGGTGCTGGGGAACACTCAGGCACGCGGTCTGCGCACCTATGGCTGCATTCAGGATGCGGACGCACAGCGCGAAGGCATTAACGCCTCTGCCCGTTACCCGAAAAACTGGGTGACCACCGGCGATCCGGCGCGTGAGTTCACCATGATTCAGTCAGCACCGCTGATGCTGCTGGCTGACCCTGATGAGTTCGTGTCCGTACAACTGGCGTAATCATGGCCCTTCGGGGCCATTGTTTCTCTGTGGAGGAGTCCATGACGAAAGATGAACTGATTGCCCGTCTCCGCTCGCTGGGTGAACAACTGAACCGTGATGTCAGCCTGACGGGGACGAAAGAAGAACTGGCGCTCCGTGTGGCAGAGCTGAAAGAGG
>NZ_JARJHD010000079.1:0-605 GCF_030441955.1 Enterococcus spodopteracolus
ATGGAGAAAATCAAATTGAAGTGCTTTTAGAAAGATTTTTCTTATCATTTGCTATTTACCAACTGTTTATTCTTGTAAAAAGAAAGCTGGACAGTTCCGCTGAAATTGATTCATATAATTCAATGAAAGTTTTCTGTATCAGGCTTCTCCATTTAAAAGAACATGAAGACTTAGTAAATATTCAGGCATTAATTGAACACACTCGTGAAAAAATAATCAACGATGATCAAATTATGATTAATGAGAAATCTTTAAAAGTCTTTGAAATAATAGACAACACAAATCCCGAGTCGCCTCATTTTAGTGCAACTGTTCAAAGTCTTATCGTAGATTTAGAACATTTAATCGAATGTGAATCGCTATATTGGATGGAGTCATTTTTATTAAACATATTCAAATAATATATGCATCAAGATCTACGCTATGTGTTATATTATCCTCAGGCAAATACTTCTTTAATCACGAATTAGCTCAAGATACAAACTGGTATGCCTAGCCACCGTGTCCCTAATTCTCGGTGGTTATTTTTTCACCATACACTTCATAGGTTTGTTGAAAGATTTCCGGTTTGCATGGATAAATTTCACTAGCAACTCCCTGAATAA
>NZ_JARJHD010000080.1:0-599 GCF_030441955.1 Enterococcus spodopteracolus
GAGGGAGAAAAAAGAAGAGAAGGGGGGGGGGGGGAAAGAAGAAGAAGGAAGAAGAGAGAGGAGGAAGGAGAGGGGGAGAGGAGAGGGGGAGAAGAGAAAGGAAAAGAAGGGGAAGGGAAAGAGAAAGAGGAGGGAAAAAAGGAGGGGGAGGGGGAAGGGAGGGGGAAGGGAAGGGGAGGAGAAAAGGGGGAGGGAGGAAGGGGAGAAGAAAGGAGAGATAAAGAGGAAGGGGAGAAGAGAAAAAGGAAAGGAGAAGGGGAAAGGAAAGAGGAGGAGGAGGAGGGGGAAAAGAAGAGAGAGGAAGAGGGGGAAGGGGGGGAAGGAAGGGAGGGGGGAGAAAGAAGGGAGGGTAAAAGGAGGGAAAGAAAAGGAAAGGGGGAAGAGGGGGAGGAGGAAAAAGGGAAAAGAAAGAAAAGAAGAGAGAGGAGAGGAGAGGGAAGAAAAGGAGAGGAGGAGAAAGAGGAAAGAGGAGAGAAAGGAGGAGAAGAAGGGGGAGAAAAAGAAAAAAGAAAGAGGACAAGGAAGAAAAGAGGAGGAAGGGGGGAGAAAGGAGGGGAGGAGAAGGAAGAGAAAAAAAAAGGGGGAAAAGGGGGAAGGGG
>NZ_JARJHD010000081.1:0-595 GCF_030441955.1 Enterococcus spodopteracolus
TGATTGGGGTGAAGTCGTAACAAGGTAGCCGTATCGGAAGGTGCGGCTGGATCACCTCCTTTCTAAGGAATATTACGGAGACTACACACGTTTGTCGATACTTTGTTCAGTTTTGAGAGGTCTACTCTCAAAATTTTGTTCATTGAAAACTGGATATTGAAGTAAAAATGTAAGTAATACAAACCGAGAACACCGCGTTGAATGAGTTTTTTAATAAGTTCAATTGCTTATTTTTCTTGATTGGACTTCTATCGCTAGAAGAAAGATCAAAACCCAACCGTAAGGTTGATAAGGTTAAGTGAATAAGGGCGCACGGTGGATGCCTTGGCACTAGGAGCCGATGAAGGACGGGACTAACACCGATATGCTTTGGGGAGCTGTACGTAAGCTATGATCCAGAGATTTCCGAATGGGGGAACCCAGCATCTTTTATAGGATGTTACGTATACGTGAATACATAGCGTATATGAGGTAGACGCAGAGAACTGAAACATCTAAGTACCTGCAGGAAGAGAAAGAAAATTCGATTCCCTGAGTAGCGGCGAGCGAAACGGGAAAAGCCCAAACCAATGAGCTTGCTCATTGGGGTTGTAGG
>NZ_JARJHD010000082.1:0-525 GCF_030441955.1 Enterococcus spodopteracolus
ACCAGGTCGATGGCCTCACGGCCATTGGCGGCCTCACCGACTACACGCAGGTCCACATGTTCCGAGAGAAACTGACGCAGACCCGAGCGCACAATTGCATGGTCGTCCACAATGCCGATTCTGATCATGAATACCTCTTTTTCGGGGGACCAGCAGGAACGCCGGTCGTGCAAACAATATATGGTAACGGCCGGGGCAGGAACTGCTCCGGCTGCCGATAACACGAATTATGCAGAATATCGGCGAAGATCTTGTAGGTGAGAGGATGCTTATGCGTTGGATAAATTTCCGAAGAATTGCGATCAGCCTGGCATTTGCCATCGTTGCGGCCGTGCTGCTTGTCAGCATTAACGAGGCCAGCTACAAGCGCTCGACCAAGGCGCTGGAGGCCATGACCCAGACCCAGGCGACCCGCTCGGAAATCAGCCAACTGCTGCGGTTGATGCTCGATGCCGAGACCGGCCTGCGCGGCTACCTGCTCACGGGGGAGGAGCGCTACCTGGAGCCCTACAGCAAGGCGATCAC
>NZ_JARJHD010000083.1:0-587 GCF_030441955.1 Enterococcus spodopteracolus
TTCCCGAACGGCACGGTCGATGTGTTCCGTGGCTGGGTCAGCAGTATCGGTAAGGCGGTGACGGCGAAGGAAGTGATCACCCGCACGGTGAAAGTCACCAATGTGGGACGTCCGTCGATGGCAGAAGATCGCAGCACGGTAACAGCGGCAACCGGCATGACCGTGACGCCTGCCAGCACCTCGGTGGTGAAAGGGCAGAGCACCACGCTGACCGTGGCCTTCCAGCCGGAGGGCGTAACCGACAAGAGCTTTCGTGCGGTGTCTGCGGATAAAACAAAAGCCACCGTGTCGGTCAGTGGTATGACCATCACCGTGAACGGCGTTGCTGCAGGCCAGGTCAACATTCCGGTTGTATCCGGTAATGGTGAGTTTGCTGCGGTTGCAGAAATTACCGTCACCGCCAGTTAATCCGGAGAGTCAGCGATGTTCCTGAAAACCGAATCATTTGAACATAACGGTGTGACCGTCACGCTTTCTGAACTGTCAGCCCTGCAGCGCATTGAGCATCTCGCCCTGATGAAACGGCAGGCAGAACAGGCGGAGTCAGACAGCAACCGGAAGTTTACTGTGGAAGACGCCATCAGAAC
>NZ_JARJHD010000084.1:0-579 GCF_030441955.1 Enterococcus spodopteracolus
GGATGACTGATTCTTCTAACGAAACCGAAGGATTCAGTTGATAGAAGTCCATGACGTAGCGTTACAATTTTGTAGCGCTACTTTCTTTAAAGGAAGGAGAAAACGAATGAAACAAGCAAGTACATATCGGAAAAATATAATCCAACAAGCAGGGCGGTTACTGCTTCTATTACTGGTTAGTTTATTGGCACCAATACGTGTGGGGGCAGAAGAAGGAACCTTGAATTTTTATGTAACGCCGGAATTCTCGGACAACCAAAAAACAGGCAACGAACGTTACTTTCAGTTAACCCTTGCACCAGATACGACAGAAAAACTAACGTTGAGACTACAAAACGCAAACGCAGAAGCAAAGAAAATCAAAATCACGCCACATACTGCGTATACGAATGTGATGGGGGTCGTGGAATACGGACAAGACGCGGAAAAAGCCGATCCAACGCTCAAGCATTCGCTTGCTGAATTGATCGAACATCCCGAAATCATCGAGCTTGGTGGTAACGAAACGAAAACAGTGACACTTGATCTGAAGATGCCAAAAGAAGCATTCGACGGCTTCTTAGCAGGTGGCTTACGGAT
>NZ_JARJHD010000085.1:0-561 GCF_030441955.1 Enterococcus spodopteracolus
ATCCATTTACTATGTTATGTTCTGAGGGGAGTGAAAATTCCCCTAATTCGATGAAGATTCTTGCTCAATTGTTATCAGCTATGCGCCGACCAGAACACCTTGCCGATCAGCCAAACGTCTCTTCAGGCCACTGACTAGCGATAACTTTCCCCACAACGGAACAACTCTCATTGCATGGGATCATTGGGTACTGTGGGTTTAGTGGTTGTAAAAACACCTGACCGCTATCCCTGATCAGTTTCTTGAAGGTAAACTCATCACCCCCAAGTCTGGCTATGCAGAAATCACCTGGCTCAACAGCCTGCTCAGGGTCAACGAGAATTAACATTCCGTCAGGAAAGCTTGGCTTGGAGCCTGTTGGTGCGGTCATGGAATTACCTTCAACCTCAAGCCAGAATGCAGAATCACTGGCTTTTTTGGTTGTGCTTACCCATCTCTCCGCATCACCTTTGGTAAAGGTTCTAAGCTTAGGTGAGAACATCCCTGCCTGAACATGAGAAAAAACAGGGTACTCATACTCACTTCTAAGTGACGGCTGCATACTAACCGCTTCATACATCT
>NZ_JARJHD010000008.1:0-114841 GCF_030441955.1 Enterococcus spodopteracolus
TCTTACTTTGTTCAGTTTTCAAAGGTCTACGTGATAATTGAAACACAACTGTCTCAATTCATCATTTGTGATTGCCGTAGCAACTTTTATATCTTAGCAAACTCTCGGATGATTGTCAACTATTTTTCAAAAGTTTTTTGAACTCGTTTTTCACGAGGCTGTTTCAGCAACTCACTCATCATAACTCGTCGTATGTTATTTGTCAACACTTTATTTCGCTTTAAATCCTTACATATAAGCGTCTCACAAAGCGCTGAAACAATTCAACTTCGTTATATTAACATGGTTTTATCCAGCGGTCAATAGTTTTTTCGATGTTTTTCTGAATATTTTCAAAAGAACTTATTTTCGAATCAACGTTGTCTAATTTACCATGCTACACACCTAGCGTCAATACTTATTTTTAAGTAAAAAAAAGACAAGGTTTCCAATCATTTTATGATCATTCGGATTATCCATGTATTTAAGTGTTTTTTTTATAAAAAAGTTAAAAAATCAATTGAATCCTGAACATTCTCTTCTACTTTTCTTGTAAGATAGACAAAAAAAAGAAGTTTGAAAGATGTTCAAACTTCTCTGAAAGTCCTGCTTGGTTCCAAAAAATGATCTCCTATTTTATTCGTTGATTCTCAAGTAGTCAACGATACACCTGCGGACGGTATTCATTTCTCTTTGGTAGAAGTACTGGAATCAATTTAAAAAATCGGTACACCATCTACTTCATAAATCCCTAGTACCGTACGCATTTGTCCTGGATCTTCCCAATGATAACCTTCGCCTAACTGTTCTTGTTGATTTTTTTGTTCCGTTTCAAAAACAAAAAGTGGAACATTTTCTTGATTGATATGGGTATTCGTCAACTCCATCAAGTTGATTTTACTCACATCAATATGAACGATTTCTTTTAGGAAACTAAGTATGTTTGCTAAACCAGTCTTATCATTTGAGTGGTCTGCGCATGCGAACTCTAATTTATTCTCTCTTGAATGAACTAAAAATTTTTTAGATCCATCCTCCAAATGCAACATAATTGTACCAGCGACTCTTTTGTTTGCCAAAATTTCCACCTCGATCAACTTGTTTATGGCTTACAAGAGAATTTTAGCATATTTTCAGAAAAAATACACTTTTATTTCCTTGGTTCTTTTTTATCTAATTGGATCAATGCTTCCTTGATCCATATAGGTAACTGTTTTTCAATCGTTGCAAACCCGATTTTTTTATTTTTATTAGTGAAGTATCGTTTTCTTCGGTATGGGATCGATGGTACTTTCTTTTCTAAGGTACGTAACGACAGACTGATTTTGTTCGAATACTCATCAATATCAATGATTTGTACAGTCACCGGTTGCCCTACCTTCAATAATATATGAATACTTTTCGTATAACCAGATTGCACTTCTGATACGTGGATCAACCCTTGTGTCTCTTCATCTAATGAAACAAACGCTCCATATGGTTGTATTCCAGTGATTTTCCCTTTGATTATTTCGCCTATTCTATAAGTCATATACTTCCCTCTCTTCGCATTTATCATTATACTGTAAATATTAAAAAAAAAGAAGTTCTGTTCTTGCATCTAGATATGGAGGTCTTATAGATGGAACAATTTGATGAAATAGTTTCAAGACTAAACACAGATAGCGTAAAATGGGATACCATCTCACAAACTTATCATAGGAATGATCTTTTACCTTTATGGGTAGCGGATATGGATTTTCTTGCCCCTCAAGGAGTAACAACAGCTTTTCAAAACTATCTGAAAAAAGGCATTTTTGGTTATTCGATCGTACCGGACGGTCTCTACCGATCAGTGATTGATTGGGAAGAAAAGCGCCATCATGTGACTCTAACTAAAGACCACATTCTTTTCACTAGTGGAGTCTTAGCTAGTCTCTCATTGGCGATTCAAGCATTTACAGCTCCAGGTGACGCAGTGTTGATTCATGATCCAGTTTATCCGCCATTTGGTGCAATTGTTGAAAATAATGAGCGTCAATTGATTCGCAGTCCTTTAAATAAAACAGCCAATCATTTTGAAATGGATTTTCAAGATATGGAAGAAAAAATTGTCTCAAACAAGATAAAAGCAATGATTCTATGTAACCCGCATAATCCAGGTGGTCGTGTTTGGACCAAAGAAGAGCTCAAACAGTTGAGTGAACTATGCTTAACATACGACGTCTTCTTATTTAGTGATGAGATCCATCAAGATATCGTCTTTTCCGGATATGAATTCACCTCGATGCAAACAATTGATCCTGCCCTTTCTCGATTATTGATCACATTCACTTCAGCAACTAAGACATTTAATCTAGCTGCAATAAAAAATTCAATGGTCTTCATCAAAGATCATGATTTAAAAAGTCGCTTTACGAAACAATTAGAAAAAAATCAACATCAAGGAATCAATACTTTCGGACTCTTAGGCACTCAAGCTGCTTACGAAACTGGTGAGGAATGGTTAAATGAGTTATTAGTTTATCTGGAAGAAAATGTCCGAGAAGTCATTACCTTCTTTACTAAGTATCTTCCTGATATCAAAGTGATGAAGCCAGAAGGAACGTACCTTATATGGCTTGATTTTTCTGCCTATACGAAAGATGACCGGCTACTTGAAAAGAAGCTGATTGAAAAAGGCAGAGTTGTCTTGAATCCTGGAATCAGTTTTGGACCAAGCGGTCATTGCCATATGCGTTTGAATGTCGCTTGTCCAAGATCAGTATTAAAAGAAGGACTCTTACGTATCCAACGTGCTTTAAGTTAGAAAACGAAAGAAGTCATTGCACAACAAATGTTATTCTTTCCTACTTTGTTACCGCCCAAACCAAAAAAGCATCGAACAGCAAAAGTATTTTCTGCTTTTGCTGTTCGGTGTTTTTTAAGAGCTTGGTATGTTTAAAATTTTATTTTATTCAGAAATCTCAATCGTTTCGATCACTACATCATGTACTGGACGATCTTGTGGGCCACGTTGCGCATTTGCGATATCATCGACTGTGTCCATTCCTTCAAGTACATGGCCAAACACTGTATGACGGAAATCAAGCCATGGTGTTCCACCATTTTTATACGCTTCAATGATTTCGTTAGGGAATCCTGCTCCTTCTAATTGACTAAGCATGTTTTCTGGCACATTTGTGTTGTTGACGATAAAGAATTGGCTGCCATTTGTATTTGGACCAGAGTTAGCCATTGATAGTGCGCCACGTAGATTGAACAATTCGCGGCTGAACTCATCTTCAAAACTTTCACCGTAAATGCTTTCGCCTCCCATACCTGTACCGGTTGGGTCGCCTCCTTGAATCATGAAATCAGGGATCACACGATGAAAAATCACACCATCATAGTATCCTTTTTTTGCTAATTCAACAAAGTTTTGGACTGTTTTAGGTGCTAACTCAGGAAATAGTTTTACTGTAATATCTCCGCGATTCGTTTTTATAAGAGCTTTAGGCCCCTTTTCATTCATAAGATCAAGTTGTGGAAATGCCATTTTTTCTTCCTCCTAAAAAATTCTGTCTTCCTGTGTAATCATAACATATTCTATTGATATACGGTAAAGATGAGCCACAAGAAAATCAAAAAAACGATGTTGTAGAATGCAAAGACGAATAAATACTTTTTTCTCCATTCGGGATATTGCTTGATGACTAATTTGTAAGAGATCAAACTTGCCATTGAAGCAATCAATGTCCCTAATCCTCCCAAGTTCGTCCCAATGATCAAACCCTTGATATTTTCTGTATAACTTGATAGTAGGAGCGCCGCAGGAACATTACTAATCAATTGACTTGCAAAAATGCTTGCACTGACTTCATGATGCGCCACACTTTTTTCAAAAAAGGCTCGGACAACATCTACTTGTTTGATATTCCCGATAAATATAAAAAGAAAAACAAACGTAAATAATAAGGAGTAATCGATTTGTTTAAAGAGTCGGCGATCATTGCCTAGTATATTGACACTCACTAAGACCAATACAACATAATGAGGGATGATGCCACTTACAGCTAGAAGACATATTAAAAATAGACCAAAATAAAAAATGAGTTGTTTTCGCTTTAACATTATCTCATCTGCATTCGCCAAATCGATGGTATTATTTTTGATTCTCCCATAGATCAACACCACCAATAATATGGCAGCAGCTAGTGTATATGGAAGCATCAACTGTAAAAATTCGAGCAGTTGTAATTGTGACTGTGCGAATAAATAAAGATTTTGTGGATTACCGATCGGAGTGAACATACTTCCTAGATTACCCGCAATCGTCATCAAAGTTATGACGAGAGGAATCAAGGTTCGCATGCCGCTCCTTTCTACTATCAATAGACCAAATGGTACAAAAATGATCAGTGCCACATCATTCGTAATCAGCATACTACTGAGAAACGTGAGAAACACTAAAATCAAAATTATGCCTCTCGTATTTTTTGTCTGGGTGATCAAATAATTGCCTAGATAATCGAAAAACTGTTGTTGCCGTATCCCTTCTACAATCAACATCAAACAAAAAAGAAGAATCAATGTGTGAAAATCGATATAAGAAAAATAATTGAAGTTTGGCGGGATGACGAACATGGTCCCTATTGCTAAAAGAAAAGACAGCGTCAATACTCCGTCTTCTTTTGCATTGCTTGTTATTCTTTTAATCATAAAATTCTACCTCTTAGATTCAAACACTTCGTACTAATAAAATAACTCTTTTTAGCTAATATTGAAAGTAAATAAACTATATGTTAGATCACTCCTTATATTTTAGTAACTGTTCGTTCCATAATTAAACTATTTGAGAAGAATTCTCAATTAAATTCTGTTATAGTGTCACCAAGGGAGGAATTTCAAATGGAAATTTACGATATTACAATTATTGGTGCAGGGCCGGTTGGCATGTTTGCAGCTTTTTATGCTGGTATGCGCCAAGCGAAAACCAATATTATTGATAGTTTGCCTCAACTTGGCGGACAGTTAACTACCTTATACCCTGAAAAATATATTTATGATATCCCTGGTTATCCAGCAATCAAAGCGGTTGATCTTGTTAATAATTTAAAGAAACAATTGACCACTTTTAATCATACATTTCATTTAAATGAAGAAGTTCTCTCACTTTCCAGAGAAGACGAGATCATCGAGATCACTACTACGAAAGGTATCCATTATTCAAAAGCTGTGATCCTGACACTAGGAAGTGGTTCTTTCCAACCAAGAAAGCTGAACTTAGAACATGCTGACCTATACGAAAACCATGGGTTAGATTATTTCGTGAACGACTTAATGAAATATGCAGGAAAGAAAGTTGCCATTGCTGGCGGTGGGGATTCAGCAATCGACTGGGCACTGATGCTTGAACCTATTGCGAGCGAAGTTTATTTGATTCATCGTCGAGAGGCATTTAGGGCTCATGAACATAGCGTCAATCAGTTGAAACCATCCTCTGTAAATGTATTAACACCTTATTTGATTGAGCGTTTATCTGGTTCAAATGGAGAGTTGTCAGACATTCGTCTAAAAAAAGCTAAGACAGATGAAACGATTGATCTCATGGTTGACTCATTGATCGTCAATTATGGGTTCACTTCTAATTTAGAGCATTTATCTTCTTGGGGACTTGAAAGTTCCAGAAATGCGATCACCGTACACTCTGATATGTCAACTTCAATTCCTGGTGTGTATGCTGCTGGCGACATTTGTAGCTATGAAGGAAAAGTGAAATTGATTGCCACGGGATTTGGAGAAGCACCGACTGCTGTCAATAACGCATTGCATTTCATCAATCCAAAAGAACGTACACAGCCTGGTCATAGTACAAGCCTTTACGATAAAACATTTGGACCAAAATAACTTAGCTGCTTTTTTATAAAAGAAATGATTCTTGCTTTTTGTACGTACTACGTTACCATGATAGATAGAAAGAAGAGACGGAGGAATCAAAAATGGTCATAAAAACAGAAACCTTAGAAGAAAAAGCGCGAGATCTCCTAAAAGAACGTGGCGTAACGATCGAGGATATCGCTGAATTAGTCATGTTTTTACAAAAAGACTATATCTCAGATTTAAGCTTGGAGGATTGTGCGGAAAGTATTAATGCAGTCTTGACAAAGCGTGAAGTCCATAACGCGATCATTACTGGCATCCAATTAGATATCTTGGCAGAACAAAAACAATTGATGAGCCCTCTTCAACATATCATTGAAGATGATGAAGGATTATACGGAATAGATGAAATTTTAGCCTTGTCGATCGTCAATGTTTATGGAACGATTGGTTTTACCAATTATGGCTATATCGATAAAGTAAAACCTGGGATCTTGAAAAAGTTAAATAGTCACGATGGCAAAAATGTCCATACATTTTTAGATGATATCGTGGGAGCAATTGCTGCCTCTGCCGCAAGCCGCTTGGCCCACCAAGAACCGGAAAAACGGAGCCGTTTGACACAATAATCAAATAAAAATAAAAAATCATCCATAAAAATCGCAAAAGGATTTTTATGGATGATTTTTTGCTATATCCGAAAAAACAATCAACGCGCTACACGTAAGTGATTGGTTAATTGTTCTCCTTTTTCAATTCTCTTTTGCCAACAAGAACCATCAAAGCGAAAAATAATTCGATAAGCACAAAAAACAGAATGAAACAATGCATGAAGTATTGCTCAGGTAAGACATTGATGATTGGATCAGTCTGAGGATCAAACAACCAGTCATCATTATTGAAAAATGTTTCGTGAAAAAGAATAAAAAAACGATCAAAACCAATCAACATGAAAAAGCCAAAAACAAATGGTAGGACCATGCCGATTTGGAATGGGCGTATTAGCCGCCACAAACGCTGATTTCTTTTCAACTGGCGAAGAAACAAGCCACTTGGGATCAATGTAAGTAACAACACCGCATAATTGAGCATGAATAATAACTTGACTTCATAAAAATGATGTAAGCCACTCGCTGACATTGGAAAGTCGGGAAGTGCCAACACTTGCTCAAAAGGATTATTGAGATACCTCATCAGTTGATCATAATTTCGAAGTAATGTTGGCTGATCCACAGTAGTGTAATCTAAGATACCTAGATGCCCGATATCAAACACATATAGTGGGCGGAAGTTGATCGTTATTGCAATTGCTAAAGTGAACAACGTCAGGAACAAACTAACCATCCCCGCATATTCCACCCATTGCCATCGTTTATTTTTCATTGTTTTAGAAACTCCATTCATCTAACGATTGCAAGACATAGGTTGCTGGTGTTGGCAGATCTGGCATGTCTTCTTCTTTTGTAAAGCCTGATAACACAAGCAGTGTGTCGATCCCATTACGAATCCCTGCTTGGATGTCAGTTTCATAATTGTCTCCTACCATGATGACTTCTTCTTTGTTCAATCCTAAAAGTTCCACTGCTTTATTCATAATGATTGCTTCTGGCTTACCAATATAGACCGGTGTGGTTTGTGTCGCTGTCTCTACAAAAGAAACAACCGAGCCAGCTCCAGGTAATAATCCTCTTTCTGTAGGGATATTTTTATCAGGATTCGTGCCGATGAACGTTGCTCCCTTTTGAATCGCTAACGTTGCGGTCACCACTTTTTCGTAAGTCAAGTGATTGTCTAGGCCTACTACGACATAATCAGGATGTTCTTCTTCCCATACAAACCCTGCCTCTAAGATCAAATCTGTCAATCCAGCTTCACCGATCACATACACTTTATTTCCTTTAGCGTCTGATTTCATGAAATCAATTGTCGCTAGAGATGCTGTATAGATCGTTTCTGGTGAGACATGGATATCAAACTCAGTGGCTAAACGTTGTGCCACTGTACCCGGTGTTTTTGTCGTATTGTTGGTTACAAATAAAAAGGGCGTCCCATTTTCCTGTAACTGTTCGACGAATCGCTTTCCTGCCGGTATCGGCTCCGTTCCACGATAGATCGTTCCGTCTAAATCGATCAAATAGCCTTTATAATTCATAGGATCATTCTTCCCTTTGTCTAATAGTAAAATTCTTTTTAGAAGTTGATTTTGTTGGGCGTTCTGATGTTTTTTCAGTTCCCTTTGGTGTTGCTGGTTTACGATTTTTGATCACAGGTTGTTTGCGTACCGATTCAACGGGCGCTTTTTTTTCATCGATGTGCGCTTGATTGTTGCGATTCGGATTTTTTTTCTTTTTACGTCGTTGGGTGTTTTTTTCTTTTTTTCCGCCAATACGTTCAATGACAAAATATGCACAGCCAAAATTACAATATTCGTATAAATAATCTTCTAATGCATCAATTCGCTGATCTGGGTGAGCACGTCGATTCGTGGCATCAAAAAAGCCTTTCAAACGTAGCTGTTCGTACCCCCAGTCACCTACGATGTAATCGTATCTGGAAAGCACTTCGCTATATCTCTCACCAAGCTTCTCAGCATTGAAACCTTCCCGGTAATCCGTTAGGATACGATAAGGTCTATCACCAATCAAAAGATTCGTTTCATCTGTCAATGTGACGATTTCTCCTTTGACTTTCTCTGGCTTCGTTTCCTCGATTATTTCTTCTAAAACTGCCGTCACTTCTTCGGTCACTGTTTGTTCTTGTGAGCGATCGACCGTTGTTTGACTCTCTTTTTTGTCACTGTTGTGTTGTTTATTTTGTTTCGTCGACATGCTTTCACCACCTATTTCTCTATTATACCTTCTTTTTCATTGGTTGGGTAGTGAGCATTTAAGTAGTCTCCCACTACTGTGCGAATAAATTCGGGAAATAAAAAATCGACCTGTCCGACAATTTCGATGGTTGGGAAAAAAGGAACAAACATCAGGTGGTCGACCGTAGTAACGGTATAATTCTTTTCCTCTTCGATTGGTTGTTTTTGCCACAGAACTTCTCGATTGACCGCATCATACGTGATCCCACTATAGAAAATCTCACCGAATATCTGACCACGAAACCCCATTCCCTTGATAGGAAAATTCCGTAAAAAAAGGCGACTTTTTTCAATTTCCAACACTAAGCGAATCATATCTGACCCTTTCAGCGTGACGTTGATCAAATGCATCGGATGTGGCAGTGCGCTATGGAGTTGATCTTGGTCAACCACTCCTTTAGGTACGCTATTCAAAAAAAGCCCACTATTCAGAAATGATGCTTCTGTGTTTCCTCTTTCTTTTACCGCTTCTAAAGCGATTTGGATAAAGGAATGTTCATCAAATGAATCAAGTGATAAGTCAAATGGCAGATCTGCCACTTTCTTTTGGGCTAAAAGACGATGTCCTTGTTCAAGATAACCGGCGATTTCTTTCTCATCCTCTACGAATGCAGTCATTGTATCTGTCGGAATCGCTTTGGCGTAGTGTCCGATGATTTTTTTATTTTCCAATGAAAGATGTACTTCCCCTACATATTGCCCAAATTTTCCGGCAGCGGCTAATTGTACCTCATTCACGACTTTCCCATCAATAAAAAGATGATGAGTATGCGATCCTAGAATCACATCGATTGCAGGGATTTCTTTTGCAATCTGTAAATCATCTTGGATCCCTAAATGACTCATTAAAACAAGAACGTCTACCTGTGGACGCAATTGCTCCACTAGTTCTGGCAAAAGGTCATACGGCTGACGGATGTCCCATCCATTTGGATTATATGTCAAAGGGAATGGCGCAGTAAAAGCAATCAAACCGACTTTTGTTCGTTGCTTTGTTTCGATGATTTTATATGGCTTTGTCCACACTGGTGGTTGCAAAGTATTTTTATCGAATAAGTTGCTCAGTAGCACATCAAAATTCGCGTGATCATATAAATGATTCAACTCATTCTTGGAATTACCCACACCTTCATTATTCCCTATAGTTGCTGCATCATATCCGATTTGATTCATTAATTCAACATTGGCATGACCATTCGTTGCTTCTGACAAAGGATGCCAACGATCAACAAAATCTCCAAGATCAACCGTGAGAGTCGTCGTATTATTTTTTTTCTCATTTTCACGCTTTTTTTGCTCAAGGAATCTTCTGATCCGTGGCCAGTTTTCAAGATGTGAATGTAAGTCATTCGTGTGTAAAAGAACGATTTCTTCCACTGTTTGTTCCACCTCACTTTTTTTCATCATACCATAGGGTTTCCCTTTGTTCACATGGAAAGTTTTTTCACAAAAAAAAGGTACTTAGACTTTTTCACAAAATCTAAATACCTTAAACTTGCCTCTAATAAAAAAAAGCCCTTTAGGCTTAATAATCCAATCAATCAGACACATGGCGGCACCTGCTTAGTGCTGCTTCCTTCCGGATCTGACACGCTTCACAAGCCCACCATTGTCCTAGCCTTTCGGCAAGGAATAGTATACCGCATTTTATTATCCTTGGCTAGTCCTTTTTTAATTTCTTTTTCTTTGCTCGCAACTCTCTAAAAAACATAGATAAAAGTTCACCACATTCTTCTTCTAATATTCCGCCCTCCACATCGGCCTGATGGTTGAAACGTTCATCCTCAAGTAGATTCATCAATGTCCCTGCGGTTCCTCCTTTTGGATCATAGGCACCAAAGTAAACTTCTTTTACGCGAGAAAGAATCATAGCACCGCTACACATTGGACACGGTTCTAACGTGACATATAATTGTGTTTCTTCTAAACGCCAACTTCCGATTGCCTTGCATGCTTCTTGGATTGCAATCATCTCAGCATGTGTTGTTGCATTTTGTGTTGTTTCCCTCAAATTGTGCCCACGCCCAATAACCTGTCCTTGGTGAACCACGATGGCGCCGATTGGTACTTCTGCTAACGCTTCTGCTTTTTTGGCTTCTTCAATAGCCACACGCATCCATTCTTCTTTTATTCGCTGTTGTTCTGTTTCTACCACTTGTACTCCTACCTTTTTTAGATTTACTTATCTTCTCTATCAAACATAGTATAACTGGCTTTTTAGTGAAGTACAAAGAGTTTTTCCTTATCGCCATGTCCTATGGTAAACTAGAGGATGAGGTGAAGTAAATGAACACAGAAAAGTTACTTGGATTATACCCAAATGCACAAAAAAAGAATTCTCCTTCTTCTGATGATCGAATTCTTTCACTGGTTGTAGAAGATTACTTCTTGTGGATCGATAAAAGTTCCTTGTCCGTTCAAGAAGAAAAACTTTTGAAAGCGTTATTTCAGAAAACAAACACCTTAGACAGCCATCCTTGGTATCAATATTTATTTGAGGAAAAGGTATATGTATGTGAAGAAAACTGTCGAATCATTCAGTTACATTTTGAAAAGAGATCAGATTTCTTACAAAAAGAATGGCGAGAAACAATTTCCGGATTATTTCCCGAAGCTCTTGATTTTTTTCTTTACACAGAGACAGATGCGTTGATCATCGAAAGAAAGCATACCAATTATTTGAATACGACAGATCTTAAAGGCATCTTTTTATCTCTTGATGTCGATTTTGATATGACGACACAAGCCTTTGTCGGTTCATTCCATTCAGCTGGACAAAATCTAACCGCTATGTTCAATGAAGAACGAAAAATTTTCCTGAATAAACGAACACAAATACAAGTAGCCGACCAAACGACTTCCATACAAGAAATTGCCTTATATTATTATACAAAAGAATTAGCTACATCCAGTCAGCTAACAAATGAATATCAAGAAATAATCCGTAGTTTTAAAATGGAAGACATCATTATCGAACTGTGGAAAAATTTCGGGAATATCAGTTCAGCGGCTAAACAACTTTTTATGCATCGAAACACTCTCCAATATCGGATCGAAAAGTTTGACGAACAAACAGGCTTCAATTTAAAAAAAGCAGATGACTTACTCTTTTGTTATCTCCTTTTGTTACACATATAAAAAAGGAACAAGCAGCAATAAACATCGCCTTGCTTGTTCCTTTTTTCGATCAATTCAAAGAGAATCGTTTTTAGATCATTTTCTCAACAAGTGACATCAGACGACCTTTCGCATCTTCTGTTGAGTCTTTGATAGAGTCACCGTAGACAGAAATTTTCTTTTTGCCAGATTTAATCTTTGCAAGCATACCCATCAATGAATCTAAATCGCTATCTGATAAATGGTCGACGACATCTAATAACTTTTCATTCCCATCAAATTTGTCATACACGAATTTTTTTACTTTTGTTCGGTTACTTAGATGATGGATTTTTTCGATCACTTTGCCAGAAACAACTACAGCTGTTGCCACACTTGCTGCTGCTGCGACACCTAATCCAATCGTTACTTTTGTTGATGTTTTCATAATTATCAGCTCCTTTTTATCTACTACAATCATATCACAGTCAAATAGATAAGCGAACTAATTGCTATGAGCCCTGCCAGATGAATAGCAAAAAAATTTACAAAAAGCAAATACTGTCTTATTTTATGATTTGCTTTTGTACGACGCCACATTTGGCGTTTCCGGTTTTAAGCAACCTTAGTTTGATGCGTTAAAAAAAGCACCTCCTTTTTGGAGATGCTTCATACATACAACTAAAGTAAATCATCCATACTAAGAAATGTAAGGTCAATTATCCGGAACGTATTGGATATTTGTTAGCATTTCAGGCAAATCATCTTCTAATTCTGCTAACTTATTCCAAATCAATGTCATTGTCTCAAAAAATTCCTTTGATGATTTATCTGAATTTAAACTTCCTAGTGCGTTCAGCCAAAGAAGTTCTAATAAATACGCTTCTTTGATTCCCGTATGTTCTCTGACAAACTCTGAGAACGTTCGTTTGAACAACGAGGCCATGTCTAATTCGGATTTGATAACTACTCCTCTAATACTCTCATGAATCGAGAAAAACTCCTTCAATAAATGAACGACACTGAAAAAATCGTCAATAACGTATTCAGCTAAATATCGATCAAAACATATCGTGATCTCTTCGATAATTTTTTCTTTTAGTATACGGATTGATTTAAAATGTGCATAGATCGGGTAAGTAGAACAGCCACAAAAAGAAGCTAAACTTCTCGCTGTGATTGTCGATAACCCATTTTCTTCAGCATATACCATACTCTTAAATAGTAAATATTCTTTACTAAAATTCGTCACTCTTCCCACGAAACCATCCATCCTTTCCGATTATCTTATTCATATCCGGCAATGATTCTTTTTTTATTTCCCATGACGATCCAGCGCATTAGCTAGTAGGAAAAACTTATGTAAACCATGAAGAAACAAGTTTTGATAAAAAAAAACGATAATAACATATTTCGGGGGTTAAAATATGTCTCTTTGTAATAGAAGCTTGATTTATCTAATGCTTCGCCAAAAATAAGATTTAAAAAATAACGAAACACTCAATTAAATAACATTGTATTCCCTCATCCAAGATTATTTAAATGATTCCAACTTGACAAAATAAGCAAAGAAATAAACAATAGAATAGATAACTGATTATCATTTATTAAAATAACAAGTTATATAATCTAATTCTATTACTATGTGAGAATATCATACATTGAAAACACTTTCCACTCACATTTTATGTCACCACTAGTACACTAATTGTCAGAAAGGAGTCCATCATGTTAATCGATGCAAAAAAGAAAGAATTATTAGTCCTCTATACGATCGCTCAAAAAAGTCAATGTACGTTAAAAGAACTGGCGGATGAACTGACTATACCTAAACGGACAATCAAAGAATTGATTCGAAAGTTGAATACTACGATTGAACAGCACTTGAGCATTTCTACTTTTATTTTCTCTACACACAAAGGAGAAATAACTATATCCGATGAATACCAAGAAATAAAAATGATGATTTATCACAAACTCAAACTTTTTTATTTAAGAGAATCTAATCGTTTCAACTACTTATTACTTATGGTCAATTATCCCAAAGCGTATGTTCCGAAAAAATATTTATTGGAGCAATTATACATATCCCACTCTTACTTAGAAAAATTAACACACCAATTGAATGAAACACTTCAAGATTTTGAAATCGAGATTGTTTCATCTCAGGGCTGTTATTTGTTCAAAGGAAACGAATTATTTATCCGACTCTATTTGTTTTTTATTCTATCTGATGCTTTTCAAGGGTTGGAATGGCCTTTTGATAAATTCAAATTGAGCCAACTAAAAAAAGAGCGGCGATTATCCAAAAAATTGCTCGTTTCAAAGCATTCTTTGAAATATCAAGAAAACTTGTATTTGCTGATTGCTATTTTTACGCTTCGTACACAACAATCATCATTGATTACCTCTGAATCTAGTGAGGTCTATGCTATTTTAGAATTGCTGCAACAGGTACAAGATATCTCTGGTAGTTTTAAACATCATTTGTTTCATCTTTTACCACATGAAATCGCCATTGATGAACTATTGTATTTTAATTTTTTGATTTATTGCTTTTTTCCTAATCTCATTTCAAGTCAGCAGAAGAGTTTGATTGGTTATACTTTGACGAATAAACGTAATCATCTATGTATGAAAATCACCTCACTCACAAAAGAGCTAGCTCAAACCTTTCCAGTGATCGCAGCATCTGAAAAAAGGTTTTTTTACAATTACTATCTTATGCTTTCTTTAATTTCTATTTTGATATTGGGAAATACAACTCCCTTTTTCTACTCGTTGCATTTTCCTAAACCAGCACTTGAGCTTGATGAATCGAATGAACAAATACAACAAATACAACAAATTATCTCTGAAGTTTTTCATGACCACCCAAAAAAAACGTTGATTATTTATTATTTGAGTAGCTTGATCTATAACCTCTTGCAGTCGGAAACAAATGAAAAATTATTGATCTATGTACAAATGAATAAAACGCTGACTGGGAATTATCATATCCAAAATCGATTACGACAAGTATTTGACGAAAAAATGATTCGCTTGACAGAAAATCCAGAACAAGCAGATTTGATCGTCACCGATTGGTTTGATAAATTGCATCAAACGAGTAAAATTTTTTACCTTGATCCTAGTAAAGAAAAAGATTTGTGGGTAGATTTAGTCACAAAAATTCAACAACTCTATGTCAATAAAATGATTTGATTTAAAGAAAAGATAGGAGAAACAAGCGTGTCTCTATCGTCTGAACTTTTAAATTGCTAAAAATTTCTCCAAAATAAAAAGTGAGTGGATCAGTCCAATCGACTGTCCCTCACTTCTATTGGTTTGTTCTAGTCTCGACGATTGCCGCCAAAGAGCAAAATCAAACGTAGTAATTGTAAGAAAGTAGATAGCGCTGCAGCAACATAGGTCAAAGCCGCCGCAAATAGCACATGTTTCGCCATTGGTACCTCTTCTTCTGTCAGTAAGCCACCTTCACTTAAAATTTGGATCGCTCGTCTTGACGCATTGAACTCTACTGGTAGCGTAACAAGTTGAAACAATAGTGCCAATGAAAAAGCGAAGATACCAATATTGATCAACGTCGTATTCCAACTAAATAATACACCTACCATGATCAACGGAAACGAAATCATCGAGCCAAAATTCGCGACAGGCACTAATGAAGCTCTGATTTTCAACGGAGCATAACCAACGGCATCTTGCACTGCGTGTCCACATTCATGGGCAGCTACACCAATTGCAGCGACTGATGTAGATTGTGCTGTAGCTTGCGATAAACTCAACATCTTGTTCCCTGAATTATAATTGTCCGTCAAATCACCGGCGATTTGTTGGACGCCAACGTTATTGATTTGCTGACTTTGTAAAATGAACTGAGCGGCTTGTGTACCAGTCACGTTATTTTTGCTTCTGATTTTGTCGTATTTACGAAAAGTACTATTGACGTAAGCAGAAGCAATTCCGGAAATAGCCAATCCAGCAATAACTAAAAGAAACGTTGGATCTAAGCCATAAAAACCATATCCATACATAATCGTTTCACCCTTTCCTCATTGCTTTTATTTTACCATTGTTCGAGTAGAATAATTGTGAAAAGAGATTGAATATTTTAATTCTTTTTGACAAATTCTGATTTCAGCTTCATTGGACCAAACCCTTCGATTTTACAATCGATATTATGGTCTCCTTCAACTAAACGGATATTCTTCACCTTTGTTCCTTGTTTGATAGGTGAGAAAGCTCCTTTTACTTTTAAATCCTTGATAACGGTCACACTGTCGCCATCTGTTAAACGATTGCCGTTTGCATCAAGTACTACTAAACCTTCTGCTTCTGCTTCTGTTTCTTCAGATGGTGTCCATTCGTTTCCACATTCAGGACAAATCAATAATCCCCGATCTTCATAAGCATATTCTGAACCACATACTGGGCAATTTGGTACTGTCATGTTGTTTCTCCTTTTTGTTCGTTATTGAGCAATATTATAACGGAAAAATAACAGTTTGAAAAGAGCAACTTCTTATCGGAGATCCTAGAATACCTCCGCTGATTCAATCTCACTGACCTTGATTGCACATATCCCTGATAAAAAGACACTCAACTTCGATGAGTAAAGGGGCAAGGTAGAAGGAACCTGATTGCCGAAGAGGTCACTTCTACCCCCACCATTTATTCGTGCCAAAGGGAATAGATAAAAGAGAATGTAACGTTTGCTTAAAATTCTCGATTGACTACTTGAAGTACACTTTTAACGTGCATAATTGGTGCAAGCTTCTTGTATTTCTTTGTAGATCTCTGCTACTTCTTGCAGGTCTTTTGCATTTGCGCCACTTGCTAAGGGATGGCCGCCACCATGATGTCGTTTGGCGATCTCGTTGATGACTGGTCCTTTTGAACGTAAACGTACACGATAATAGCCCTCTGGTTGTTCGACAAAAATCGCCCAAGCTAACACTTCGTCAATCACACCCGGTAAAGAGACGACAGCTGCGGTCTCTGAATCAACGATGCCATACTTGTCTAACAATTCTTGTGACAAAATTACTTTTCCGGCACCTTTTTCGTCAACTTCGATCGTTTGATAGACACAACCGGATAATTTCGCTACTTTCATGGTGATCTGTTCAATTTCACGATTCAATTGGCTTGCATCGAAAGAGTACTTTCTTAACTCTGCTGCTAGTTCTAACGTACGACCTGTTGTTGAAGGATACAAAAACCTACCAGTATCTCCAACGATTCCCGCATACAATAAACGAGCAGAATCGCTGTTCATTTTCAGCTCATTAGGGAACATCAAAGCAAACTCAGCGATCATTTCACTACAGCTACTAGCTTTCGTATCCACCCAAAGTAAATCGCCATATGGTTCATCATTTGGATGATGATCGATTTTGATCACTTGATCTCCTAAGGAATAACGCTTATCATCGATACGTGGCGCATTCGCTGTGTCTGTCACAATGACTAATGCCCCTTGATAGAAGGCATCGTCGATTTCTTGCATTTCTGTTAAATAACGTAAACCTTCAACGTCTTTTCCAACTTGACGAATTTCTTTTTCTGGAAAACTATTACGTAATAACTCGGCTAATCCCACTTGTGAACCTAAAGCATCTGGATCTGGCCTTTGATGTCGGTGGATCACGATTTTTTGATATTTTTTGATTTCATTCAAAATTTCTTCTTGTATGGTCATTTTCTTTCCTACTTCCTACGAACGTTCCATCACTTGGCAGACGACAATAGCTTTAGCCACGATCGTGTTTTCTATAAATACTTCTACATCAAGTTTAGCAGACCTTCTACCGATTTCTAAAACTCTTGGATGAATGTCTAACTCACTTTCGATCTGGATCAGACGAAGGTAATGTAGATTCATTTGTTCCAACAAGATATTTCTTCGTTGATTCATGATCATTGTTTTTTGAGCAACATCTGAAATGATTTCACTTAATACCCCAAAAGAAATCGTTCCAACACCTGTTACCATTTGTGGTGAAACCTCAAATTTGAACTTAGGCGTCGTCAATCGATTGCCTTCGCGATCGGTATCGATCGTTTGGATAGCTCCTGAAATCTGATCAGAAATCGTATCAGCAATTTGCGGTTGACGTTGTACCAATTGCATCGCCTTCATGACATCTTGTCGTGTGATCAATCCTTCTAACGTCAAATCATCGGAAACGACTGGCATGACTTCTAAACCATCCCAAATCATTTGATGTCCGACAGAAGCAACGCTCATCGTTTTCTTGACACTGATTGGATCTTTGGTCATGACCCGATCAATGACTTGTGTCGGTGCTTTACCTACGACATCTTTTGCCGTAATGATCCCCATCAAACGCATGTGATGATTCACCACTGGGAAACGAGAATGTTGGGTTTCTTCTGAAATCCGTTGATAATCAGCCACCGTATCCGACTGTAACAAATAATGTGTTTTCTGGGCAGACAGATAAATATCACCGACGAGCATGATATCTTTTTTGATCAGTTGGTCACTAAGCGCTCGGTTAATCATCGTTGCTACAGTAAATGTATCATAGGTCGTACGTAAAATCGGCATAGCTAATTCATCAGCTAATTTGGCAATCTCAGGCGTCGTATCAAAGCCACCCGTGATCAACACTGCTGCGCCATCCTCAAGTGCTAACTTTTGCACTTCAGTACGGTTACCGACGATCATCAATGAACCTGGAGTGATATAGCGTTCCATTGCATGTTCGGTCATCGCACCTATGACAAATTTATTCAAGACTTTATCTAGACCGACTGCCCCGCCTAAGACATCGCCTTCGATGATCCGCACGACTTCGCCAAACGTCAATCGTTCGATATTTTTCTTCAACTTACGTTCGATCCGTATCGTTCCTACTCGTTGGATCGTTGACACTAACCCTACATTTTCAGCATCTTTAATTGCTCGATAGGCCGTTCCCTCACTGACGTTCAATTCTTTGGCTATACTACGGACAGATATTCGATTCCCCACTGGTAGGCTTTCGATATATTCTAAAATCAAATCATGTTTTGTCGCCATCTTTTTCCCCTACACTTCCAGCGTTTCCGAAACGCTCATTATTTTTCCTTCGGTATCTGCTAATAAATCGATGAATACTTGCGGATCTTGTTCAATGACGGGAAAGGTATTGTAATGGATCGGTACGACTTTCTTCGCTTTGATTCGCTTCGCTGCACGAGCCGCATCCTCAGGACCCATTGTATAATTGTCGCCAATCGGTAAAAAGGCTACATCGATCATAAACTGTTCACCTAAGAGCGCTAAATCGCTAAAATCTGCGGTATCACCCGCATGATAAATCGTCTTCCCCTCTGCTTGGATCAGAATACCACTAGGCTCTCCCATATAACGCGAAACACCATCGATTTCAATACTTGAACTATGCTGTGCATGGACAAATTTGACTGTGCCAAAAGGAAACTCCCTTTTGCCACCAATATTCATACCAAAAGAGTTTGCTCCTTGCCGTTGTGCATAATCAGCGATTTCGACAATACTGATGATGGTCGCCTCATTGTTCTTCGCAATCGGCAACATGTCTCCAATATGATCAGCATGTCCATGGGTGATCAATATCCAGTCCGTCTGGACTTCATCCACTTTTAAATCAGTCATAGGATTCCCAGTAATAAATGGATCTATCAGCACTTGTTGGCCATTTTGCATTTCAAGAGAAATACAAGAATGTCCATGATAAGTAATCTTCATCTTCTCACTCCTCAACATTTTGGTCACTGACTCTTTCGTTTTCGTTTCGAACATTTACACAATTAGTAGTACAGTATATCCTATTCAATTGTAACAGATAATACAGGTTGTACCAAGTATCAAGTGAGCGTGTACTTACTATTGAATACCCAGATAAAAGAATGTTTCGTCTATAATTGACAGTTTCTGTTTATTGTTTGATTTCTGTGAATAAATCTAGAATGACTACGAAACTGTAATAATGTTCAAAATAAAAAATACCAATAGTAGAAACTAAGACGCTAGTTTCTACTATTGGTATTTTTTATTACAGTTTAGCTACCTTATAAGCCTTACAAGACTGAACTAATCCGCAACACTTTTTTAGGTGGAAGAGTGATAAAATATAAAAAAGCAGTTTGCTAACTACTTTGAAAATTTCTTCTTCTCTAGTTTAGTGATCAAAAAATTTTTTTAAGATATTCTCAGCATTTAGCAGACCATAATCTTTCATGTCTATCACTTCAATAACCTTTGTAGGATAATCTTTTACGATAGTTTCTCTCATAGAAGACAGCTCTGGTGATAATAGAATAACATCGGCAGCCTTTGCATACTGATCCAACTTAGAAATGCTATGCATGTCAACATGCACAAGTAAATTTTGTTTTTTTGCTAAGTTGTTCATCTTTGTTACTAACAAATTGATATAAAGCGTACTATCTGTACTCATTGAAGTTACGCCAAAAACGATAATCTGTTTCTCTTTCATTTGATTATTTTCCAAAAAAAATTCCTTTTCCATTACATACACTTCCACCTTTCCATAATATATCCAATGCGCTCACTTCTATAAAATAAAAGCTATACCAAACATATCCATTATCTGAACACCTTTTGATATAGCTTTTCATTTTTTATCTTTTGCCGCGACGTTGTGTCGCTTCCATGATGACTGGTAAAATCACTGGGCGACGTTTGGTTTGTTCAAACAAATAGCGACCTAATTGATCACGTATTTCTTGTTTCAACTTGCTCCACTCGAAATCATCGCTTTCTAAATGTTTGCCTACAATAGTTTCGATCATGTTGCTACTTTCATTGATCAAATCACGACTTGCTTTGACATAAACAAATCCTCGTGAAGTGATTTGCGGTTTTGAGACAATTTTCTTTTCGCGACGACTAATTGTCACTACTGCAACAAAAATACCGTCTTCAGATAAGATTTTACGATCGCGTAAGACGATGTTTCCAATATCACCGACACCTAGTCCGTCGATCATGACATTTTCAGCACTTGTCGTACCTGCCACACTCATCCGCTTGTTTTTATATTCTAAAATATCCCCACGTCCTGTGATATAGATATTTTTATAGGGGATACCAACTGCATGGGCTAAGTCTGCATGGGCAGCTAGTTCACGGTATTCTCCTTGAACTGGGATGAAATATTTAGGTTTCATGAAGTTCAACATCAATTGTAAGTCATTTGGATTTGCATGACCGGAAACCCGCAGGTTGTCAGAGATTTGTTTGACTATTCCACCAGCTCGGTAAATGATGTCTTCTGTCTTAGCAACCATTGTTTCCATCGCAATACTTGGTGTCGTTGTGATATAAACAAGATCGCCTTCTTTGATCTTGATATGGCGATGTGCGCCATTCGCCATTTTTTGTAAAGACTTGATTGGTTCACCCATCCGGCCTGTTTCCAAAATGATCAGTTCTTCAGGCTCATAGTTTTTCATATCTTTTAATGTGACCAATAGGTCTTCACTTGGTAATTGAAGTTTTTCTAAGCGCATAGCTGTTCGGATGATCCGTTCAAAGTCTTGCCCAGTCAACACAACCTTACGTCCTGCTTTAGCAGCGGCGTCTAAGATTTGTTGGACACGTTGAAGATTACTTGCAACACAAGCAACGATGATCCGTCCTTCCCAATATTTGATGGTGTCAAATACTTCATCAGCAATTTGGAACTCAGAAGCAACAGGGGTCGCGTTTTCTGCATTTGCTGACTCACTCAGTAAAGCTAACACGCCTTCTTTCCCAATCTCTGCTAAACGAGCGTAATCCGTTTGGTACATTGGGATCGCCATTTGGTCAAATTTAAAATCACCCGTATAAACGATATTTCCTTCTTGGGTTTTTAAATTGATCCCAACTGAATCTGGAATCGTATGGGTGGTGCGGAAGAAGCTAACGATTGTTTCACCGAAATCAATCTCTGTATGCTCATCTACCACATGAAAATCTTTGAATCCTTTTGCAGCATCATTGCGATTGACATTCAATTTTGCCAATTCGATCGTCAATTCGGTTCCGAACACAGGTACAGAAATCTTTGACAATAAATAAGGCAACGCCCCAATCGCATCTGCGTGACCATGTGTCAGAAAGACACCTGCTACACGATCGACATTATCTTCTAGATACGTAAAATCAGGAATTACAACGTCAATCCCTAATAATTCGTTTTCAGGATACTTCAGACCACAGTCTAAAATAAAAATTGCTTCCCCTACTTCTGCAATGTACAAATTTTTTCCGTTTTCGCGTACACCGCCTAAAGGGATAATCTTAATGGTACTCACAAATTTCACCTCTTCTTATGACATCTTCATTTTGACGATGTCGATTTTCTATTTTATTTAAAACGATCCAATTTCTGAGTGCCTCATTTTCGGATGATTTCATTAGATAATCAAATCTATCTTAATCTTACAGGCGTTTAGGATCTTTTTTTGACACAAAAAAATCGGGATTGCTTCAGTTGCTCGATCAACTGCTCCACATCATTATACAACAAATCAAACAAATCGCTAGCATGTACGATTGTTTCTATCTTCATGTTTTTCCCAGACCATTTTTTCTTCTTTTATTTTAGAAGATACTTCGTCTATTTTAACATAAATTACTCAATAACTATAGAATGTTTTTCATTTCCTGCTCCATTTGATCTGTTTTTAGCTTTCAACTGTTTGTATTCGTAGCCTCTTTTTAAGGTAGGCTTAAGCTACTCCCTTTATTCTATTTTTTGTACTCATTTCGAAAGGAGATCGAACCAATGAATTTTTTCAAACGAGCATTAAAAAGTACAAAAGTAAAATGGGGGCGTTCTTTATTATTATTAGCAGTTTTTACAGCAATCCTTGTCTTCGTTCTTGCTGGACTAACCATACGTAGTGCGGCACAAGAAGCAGCAGAGCAAGCTCAAAAAGATGTCGGTGCGACGGTCACTTTAAGTGCAAATCGCGAAGCCGCTTTTCAAAAACAAACGGAGGCAACTGATACTGAATCCGGTGGACGACCAGATCCTGGAAGTTTCTCCCTCACACCTGTTTCAGTCAGCGATGCAGAAAAGATCGCAGCACTATATCATGTAGCAAGTTTTTCCTTTGAAAGCTCTGCATCAGCTTTAGCAAATAGCGGAATCACTGCCATTTCAAGCTCTGATACCTCAGAAACATCCGAAGAAACTGATACTGCAACTGAAGCTGCACCAAACGGTGAAAACTTGGGTGGAGCTATGGGAGGTGGCAAACCGCAAATGATCCAAGCAGATTTTCAAATCAGCGGGGTATCGAATACAGCCCAAACCAGTGGCTTTACAGATGGCACAGCTAAAATCATCGAAGGAGAAGGAATCACTGATAGCGACAAAGATACGAATAATGTTGTGATCGACTCTACTTTAGCTAGCGCGAATGACTTATCCGTAGGGGACACTTTCATAATTACTAGCACGGAAGATGAAGAAACTACTTATGAAATGACGATCAAAGGAATCTATGAGTCAAGTGAAACAACTAGTAGCATGGGAATGAATTTCAATTTCATGAATCCAGCGAACACTTTGTATACTTATTATACGTTTGCCAATACATTGAATGGCGCGGCAGAAGATGACACAATCGATTCTGCGGTTTATACGCTGACCGATCCTAATAAAATGACAGACTTTATCAATGAAGCAGAAAACCTGATCAATACTTCAACGTTCAGTCTTCAATCAAACGATACCATGTTCCAAGCAATGCTTGAACCACTTAACAACGTGGCTAGTTTTTCACAAAATGTCGTTTTACTCGTTGCAGTTACCGGAATCATCATTTTGACTTTGATCATCATGATCACGATTCGTGAGCGTCGCCATGAATTAGGGGTATTGCTTTCATTAGGTGAATCCAGAAGCAAAATCGTCCTTCAATTGTTTGCAGAAGTAGCCCTATGTATGATCGTCGCGTTAGCTGCGGCTTCCTTTAGTGGAAATGTCGTTGCAAATGCGGTTGGTCAACAGTTACTTGATCAACAAACTGAAACGTCAACCGACTCACCTGCCGAGCAACAAGGAGAGCAAATGCCTAGTGGTGGCAATCGTGGACCTGGCGGACAACCAGGTGGAACTAGTAATCCATTTACCGTTTCGGAGCAAGTAAGCGACCTTGAAATCACCGTTCAACCAGCTCAATTCGGCCTACTAGCAGCTGTTGCATTTGGGATCAGCTTACTCTCAGTTTTTCTAGCCTCCATCGGCATACTACGATTAAATCCACGAAAAATTTTATTAAACTAAAGGAGGAATTGGATGTTACGTACAGAAAACTTGGGCTTCTGGTATCAGAATCCAACAGAAGCACTTTATAAAGATGTGAATCTATCTTTTGAAAAAGGAAAAATGTACGCCATACTAGGAGCAAGTGGTTCAGGAAAGACGACCTTTCTTTCGTTGATTTCAGGACTTGATACACCAAAAGAAGGGACTGTTTATTATGAAGAGCGAGCTTTAGCTAAAATAGGACTACGGAATTATCGTAAAAATGATGTATCCATTATTTTTCAAGCGTACAACTTATTGCCTTACCTTTCCGCTCTTGATAACGTCATTACCGCCATGGAAATTTCAAATACTCCTCAAAAAGGTTCTCGCCAAGTAGCACTTGATCGCTTGGCACGCGTTGGGATAAATGAAACACTTGCAAAACAACAAGTCACTAAATTATCTGGGGGACAACAACAACGCGTAGCGATCGTCCGAGCGATTTGTTGCGAACATCAGTTGATCATTGCGGATGAACCAACAGGAAACCTTGATGAAACGACTTCACAAGAAATCGTTCAACTCTTCCAAGAAATCGCCCATGAGCAAGATCGCTGTATCATCATTGTGACACACGAACTAGAAGTGGCTAAAAAATGTGATGAAGTTTTTGAATTAAAAAATAAAACATTCGCGTCCATTGATATTGGATAATCGCTAAAAAAGCGTCCACCTTATTGGTAGGACGCTTTTTTATAATTTACAAGTAGACTATTTATGGTCTTTTTTTGAAAATTTTTCTTTTACATCTTCAAAGCCTTCTTTGATTTCATCGCCGATATTACGAGCTTTACTCTTGATATCCGCACCTACAGATTGGGCTTTACCTTCTGTTTCTTTACTTCTATCGCCTGTTGCTTTTCCATAGGCTTCTTTGCCTTCACCTGCAACTTTGTCTTTCAAATCTTTAGAGCGTCCTTCTAAATCTGCCATGATATTTCCTCCTCTAAAATTTGTCTTTGTAACTACTTTTAGATTAACACCAATTATAAAAACAAACAAACAGTATGCTTATCTCAACATTCAGCTCGTTGCAATCGTTTGCTCAAATGTTCCCCAAACTTTCACTTGTTTTTCTTGGACCATGATGGTGCCATTAGCGATCACCGTATCGATTTCTAAGGTTTCTTTATCAAGTAGACAAAGATCTGCATCTTTACCAACAGCGATTCTTCCCTTTTGGTCCAGTTTAAGGACTCTTGCAGGATTGGAAGTCACAGCTCGTAAGGCAATCTCTAAAGGAATGGCTTCTTTTTGAACGGCTTCTTTGATGCCCACCAGTAAAGATTTCGCACTACCGACGCCCATACCGATAAAATGGTTCTCTTGGTCAAAATATGGGAGACTACCTTGTCCATCGGAGGTCAAGGTAAAGTTATCAAGAGAGACTTGTGCTTCCAATAACTGCTTCAATGCTTTACTGAAACGAACTTCACCATCGGTCTTTTCCCAAAAATCAGGATCTTCACTTGCAGTGAAATCGATCGTTCCACCTTTTTTTGCAAATTCGATACATTCAGCTAATAATTCAGTTGTCCGATTCGCATGCGTCGGATAAAACTGAGTAATAGGGATTTCTGTTTCTTCAACCACACGATTCAATAGTTCCAATTTTCTACTTCCGCCACCTAAATGGACATTCACGATCCCTGCTTTACCTGATAACATGCCACCAACACGAGCATCCGCCACTGCCCGAGCAAACTCGTCGAATGTTGGCTGAGAAGAGCGATGATCAGAGACAGCGATTTCTCCGATCCCAATGATCTTATCAATGGTAAGAAAATCTTTGATCAATGAATCAGTCACCGTTTTGACCGGCAACCGATAAGAACCCACGTAAACGTACGTAGTCAATCCTTCTGCCTCTAGCCCTCTTGCTTTACTGATCAAAGCAGTCATATCTCGACCCTCGCCATCTGTCCCGATACAACCTACGACTGTTGTCACTCCTGCTGTCGTTAATTGACTAAGTGTGACTTCTGGCGTGCGATTATGATAGCCACCTTCGCCGCCGCCACCTAAAATATGGAAATGTGCGTCAATAAAACCTGGGGTCAAGAGTTTTCCTTCTCCTGAAATTTCTTCTACGATCAATTCTTCGTAACCGCCAGATAGTTGATTTTCCAAGGCAACGATCTTATTTCCTGCCACTAATACGTCCTTCTTACCAAGATATTCTGGTGCATAGACATCGATTTGTCGAATGAGTTTCATACCTGATTTTCTCCTTTATAAATAATCTGTACCTTTTAAAATACTCAAAAGGTTGTTTAATAAGCAATCCATCGCTCTTTCGGAAATAAGCGAGAAAATCCAAAAATATGAAGATACTTTCGGGATTCCTCGCTTATTGCCTCAGAGTTACGTATCGGTTAGCATAACTTCTTTGATTGCTATAAATCAGTTCTTATTTGGTTTATTGAAGTCCGATCGCGATCGCAATCATAATGAAGATCGTTCCTAAAACAAAGAAGAATCCTTGCATTTTGATTTGGAATCGTGCCCATTTTGCCCATTCGATCCGTGCTACACCTAAGACACCGATCAAGCTAGCAGAAACTGGCGTGAACGCATCCATGAATCCTGAACCTAATTGATAAGCTAATACAGCCACTTGACGAGAGACACCAACTAAATCAGCTAACGGTGCCATGATTGGCATCGTCAATGCCGCTTGTCCAGAATTTGAAGTGACGACTAGGTTGAACAAACTTTGAAACACGTACATCGCCCATGCGCCGATAACTGCCGGCACACCAGTCAGTGCTGTTCCAATACCATGTAAGATCGTATTAAGCGCAGAAGGTACAGAAGCATCTGATCCACCTAATACAAGTAAGATTCCTTTTGCCATCCCAACAACGATTGCTGTTCCAGCTAGATCAGCTGCTCCAGATTGGAAAGAAGAGGCAATGTCATTGACCGTCATACCGTCCAATTTGAATAAAACAGCAATAATCCCTGCAACTAATCCCATAACAAAAAATTGAGAGGCGATTTCTGGGATATAATAGCCTTTTTGTGTGACTCCCCAAACGATCCAAACTAAAACGATCAACATCTCGCCTAAAATCAATTTATGGCCTAGTGTAAAGGGTTTTTGTTCATCAGAGGTTTTCTTCAAATGGTTACGGAAGTATTCGTCAGATTTATACGTTAATGAACTTTCCGGATTCTTCCGAACTTTTTCTCCATAGATCATTAAGTAACCAGCCGATAACGCAGTCACGACTACCCACATGATCAATCGGAAGGTGGCGCCTGATAAGACTGGAATACCTGCGATCCCTTGAGCAACGGCGACACTGAACGGACTCATCCATGACGTGGCATTCCCGACTTGTGAAGCCACATAGGTAACTGTGACGGCGACGATTGAATCATAGCCTAAGGCAATCACAAAAGGTACCATGACCATTGAGAATGGAATGACTTCTTCAGCCATACCGAACGTTGCGCCTCCAAATGAAAAAGCAAAGAATAAGAGCGGTAAAGCTAAACGTTCTAGACCACGTGTTTTATTGATAAAAGCATAAATACCTGCATCGATGGCACCCGTTCGCATGATGATTCCGAATGCACCACCCACGACTAAAATAAGTGCAGCGATCCCGACTGCTGAACCATATTTATCACCTGATACTAGACCTTCAAAAACGAAGTTTAAAAAACCGAAACCACCGAAATCATCGGTCCCCCATAGTTTTGCTGTTTTATGCAATTTCTTTGAGGTGTCATAGATGTCTTCACCATATTGATCGTATAAAACATCATCTGTCAGTGAGATTTCATCTAGTTTCTCCTGGGTCAAGTTTTTCTCACCAGCTGCCAAGACTTCTTCTAATCCTTCTTCAGGAACAGCTAACTTTTCTCTTTCTTTTGGATCATTTTGTAATTCTTCCAGTTGATCAAATACAAAAGCCTTATCTAATTCATAAGCATAACGAAACGAATCTTGGCGTAATACTGTTCTGGTACTGGTTTCTCCATTCGCATCTTTGTATTCTATATCTTGCGTACTGAATCTCCCAGCTGGTACGATAAATGTTAATAACCAGGCAAGTACAACTACACCAAAAATAATGACATACGTATGCGGGGTCGTCATTTTGGTAAAGTCTCGTTTTTTCTTTACTGAAGATTTTTTTCTCTTCAAAACTCGTTCTTCCTTTCTTGCTACGTTTTTGTCAATAATGAATAAGCAAATAGATTATACAGTAAAATGTTCTATACCACATGAATAAACAATTAAAAAAATCTATTGATTTTAGTTATCCTCAAGACATATTTTAATAAAAATGCTGTTTTCAAAGCCATATAACCTATAAAAATGGATTAAAATTCTTTTTTTATTTTTACAATGTCGCTATTTACGACTATTTATTTTCATTTATAATTACGTATAAACAAAGATTTTTTCAGTTATTCACAAATATTTATACATCTTTTCCTCGGTCCTTTCCTATTTGAACCGATGTTTTTGATTGAATTTCTACCTCGCTCTTCCTGTCTTTTTATTTTCATTAGGTATCTTCATTGCAATATTCATAACAAATGTACTATAATTGGAGTGTAAAGAGTTTTGGGGAAGACTCTTTCATCAACGTGTATAAAGAGACAAGAAAGAATCTTCATGATTCTTTCTTGTCTCTTTTTCGGACTCTTAACCTTTTCGCTTTAGTGACTCTCCAACAAATAATACACTGAAAAATAAACAATCTGCTGTAATAGGATTAAGGTGGCTAAGGAAGCCGCACCACATATAGCTGGCTCAAACTTAGGAACCCTAAGGACGGCATCATCTATCGTTGCATAGTTATCTAATACTAGATCTGCATATTCATATAAGCGCAAACCACTACTATGTCTTGACTTGATACTTCGGGATAGATCAAATCCGGTGATCACGATCAATAGGTACCCTTGTTCTTTGACCCATTCCGCCAGTTCAATGATTGCAGGATTTCTACCTTCATTTGATAAGAGAAGAAAAATATCTTCGGGTTGCGCATTGATTTGTTCAATGATTGCTTGTCCAGTTCCTTCCAGCGACTCATAAATCCCCGCTGCGGGATGTTCAATCAACTGAGTTGGCAAGATTTTTGGACATTGTTGCCAAAATTCATAGGCAATGCCTTGTAAGGTACGGCTAGCAAAAATATGTAAGCATCCTCCTCGATGAATCTGTGTAGCGACCCAACGTCCCGCTTGTTCCATCAAGGGTTCCTCGATCCTTAATTTTTGTTCAAGTTTTTGACAATAATCTAAATAGGGTAAGCTCATTCTTTTCTCCTCTTCTTCTGCTATTTCAGAATAGAGACAACTATCAAAAAGAAAAATACAAAAAGATAAGACGAAGCAATTGCTCAGTCTCATCTTTACCTTAACCACTTATTCATTACAATCAAGCAAAAGATTTGATGTAGCAGCATCTTGATGTTCTTCGCCTTCAGTGTAAAAGATAGGAACGATGTATCGCTAAAAGCAAGTCTTTAAAACGGATTAAACAAACTTCTCGCTTGAATATACATCTGTTTTGACATAGTAAATAAACTGCCTCGCTTCCTCCGCTTTTTAGATTCATAAGGTAGAAAAGCTTCCTTAAATCAGGTACAATAAATGCGGTCGGTGCGCTGCATCGACTATGGCAAAATGATCGGTCAGGGTATATACGTGTGACTGGTCATTCCTTGATAGTTAGTTGCCGCTAACTATCAAGGAGCCTTTTTTTTAGTTATTTCTATCTGCATCTATTGTAAGGAAAGTGCGAAACAAGTGCAAGTATCAAAATATCAGCGGTCAGACCTTGTCCGTCTTTCTGAGACATCCTTTAAGCGGTTCGGAGAAGCCGCATGTTTGCCTTTTTTGACGACATGAAATCTTTTGAGTAGATATGGGATATAAGCAAAAAGATACAGCAAAAGAAATGCTGCCGCAAAAAGAAATGCCTGTTGATCTCCCCACAAAAGAACGATGATCAAACTACCGATTGCCACTGTTGCTAAGTACCAAATAAAAATCAAAAAGGTTTCTTTTATTCTGACCATATAAAACATCGTAAACAAACTAATAAATAATACTGGCAGTAAAAACAGCCAATTATTTCCCTCCATCAACCATTTCAATCCATCAAGAAACGTTTGTGCAATGTTGATTAGAATCCCCATGTAAGCAATACACCTCATTTACTATTCTTTTCTCAAGTTTTTATTTCTCTAATTGTTAAGTTTTTAGTCCAGAGAATGACTTAGATCAATGAGGTATTGTTTCAGCTGCTCGCTGATTTCAGGATGACCTAAACCATATTCGATACTTGTTTTTAGATAACCAAATTTATCACCGACATCATATCTAGAGCCTTTGAATTCTCTCGCATATACGGGTTGCTTTTTATTTAATTCATCAATAGCATCCGTCAATTGAACCTCATTTCCAGCTCCAGGTTTTTGTGTTTCTAATAATTCAAAAATTTCTGGTGTCAATAAGTAGCGTCCAATAATCGCTAAATCACTCGGAGCTTGTTCAGGTGTTGGTTTTTCGACGAATCGTTTCACTTCATACAAACCTTCAGATTCTTTTGCTTCTGGATCGATGATCCCATATTTTGACGTGTCTTCATGAGGAATTTTCATGACTGCTACAGTCGAACCTTTTGTTTTCTCGTAATCTAAAATCAATTGTTTTGTCAGGGGAATCTCATCGTCCATCAAATCATCCCCAAGCATAACGATGAATGGTTCATCTCCAACAAAAGTTTTCGCTTGCAATACCGCATGACCTAATCCTAAAGGATGGGACTGACGGATAAAGTGGAGATTGACATTTGTTGTTTCTTCGACTAATTTTAGCAAGTCAATTTTATTTTTTTCTTGTAGATTCAATTCTAATTCGATATTCGAATCAAAATGGTCTTCAATCGGTCGTTTTTCTTTTCCGGTAACGATCAAAATATCTTCGATCCCCGAAGCTAAAGCTTCCTCTACGATAAATTGGATCGTTGGTTTATCAACGATCGGTAACATTTCTTTTGCCATTGCCTTTGTAGCAGGTAAAAAACGTGTACCTAGACCTGCTGCAGGAATGACTGCTTTTCTTACGGTTTTATTCTCCATATGCGTATTTATATACTCCATTCTGTTGATTTACTGAAATTCGTTTTCCATCTTGCCATCACGCAACATAATTTCTTTTGCTGCTTGTTTGATATCCTTCCCTTGATACAGGACCTGATAGATTGTTTGAGTGATGGGCATCTCTACACCTAGTTGCTCAGCAAGCTCAACCGCCGCTTTTGTTGTCGATACACCCTCCACGATCATCCCCATATTCTCTAAGATTTGGTCTAATTTCTGTCCTTCACCTAGCATATGCCCCGCGCGCCAATTACGTGAATGGACACTGGTACAAGTGACGATCAGATCACCGACACCGCTCAATCCAATAAAGGTCAAAGGGTTCGCACCCATTGCTACACCGAGACGACTGATTTCAGCTAATCCTCTTGTCATGATCGCCGCTTTCGCATTGTCACCAAAACCAAGACCGTGGATCGCACCGGCACCGATTGCAATGATATTCTTTAATGCTGCACCTGTTTCCACACCGATCACATCATTATTTGTATAGATTCGGAAATAATCATTCATAAATATTGCTTGGACATAAGTAGCTGCTTTTTGATCAACACTTGCAGCAGTGATCGTTGTGATATCGTGAACTGCCACTTCCTCTGCATGACTAGGTCCCGACAAAACAACGATGGATTGCCGTTTTTCTTCTGGGATTTCTTCAGCAATCACTTCTGAGATCCGCTTATGCGTGTCTTGTTCTAATCCTTTACTTGCATGGATGATCACTGGTTTTGTCGTTAAATGTTGTAGCAATTCTTGTGCTACAGCACGGATTGCTTTCGTCGGTACGACAAATAATACTGCATCTACCTCTTTGACAGCTTCAGCCAATTTTGTGTAACCGATGATCGATTCTGGTAAATGTAATTCAGGTAAATAGTGTTTATTTGTATGATACGTATTGATTTCTGTGATTTGTTCTGGAACATTCCCCCAGATACGGACGTCATGTCCATTTTCTGCTAAGGTTTGAGCTAAAGCAGTTCCCCAAGAGCCAGGGCCTAATACTGCAATTTTTTGTTTCATGGAAATTCCTCCAAAATTCATAGTTAGTTTCTATTATAGTATAGATTAACAAAATACTGGACTTATTTTCATTGTTTTTAGCTTTTGTTTAAGAAGAGGTCGAGATAGAAGTGTTTCGAAGTGGCTACTTTTGTTCCCCTCCTTTATACAGTTTAGATGTGTGAAAGGTCAAATGACGCCAGAAACATTTTATTCAGCCATTTTATTTCTTGATCTAACTTAAATAGAAATTATAATGTTGCAATACCATACAAGATGTTTATTTGGTCTATTCCAATGATATAGTCTATTTATCAACAGTTGAACAAAAGGAGGTGTATCTTATGTGGTCAGTTACTCCACCAATGTAAGTCCAATTTTCAAGAATAGACAAAAATCTCAAGAATAAAAATACGAAGATCGTCGTTCAATAAGCGATTTTCGTTTTTTTATTTATTTTTCTAAAAATCAGCTGTCACTGTGTCCATCTCTTCTATTTACCGTAATTCTTTCTCGATGATTTTTTTATACATAGCACTATTATAACAAAACAATTATGTTTCTTATAAAATAAAAAAAGCCCTCTAAAAAGAGGACTTGGAATTTTTATAATAGTTGTTATAATATATGTTTTTTTCATGTTCTGTTATACAAGCATAAAAAATAATTGAATTTTTATCATGCGTTTCCCCCAGTTGCTAAGATTCTCGTTATACATACACGAAAATCTTAACAATACTGAGCAAATCAATTATTCGTTGATTGATTCAGCATCAACGATTGCTTCATTAATAAAAACGGGTATGGATCGATTAGCCAATCAATTCCCAAGGTCCCCATGGTTCAGCTCCAGGCTCATTGCCTCGTGTCCACCATTTTGCACGATATGTGTTTCCTTTGTGTGTCACGACATCACCTAAATCATAAATTGTATCTGCATCCCATGCTTCTACTGATGGTGCATCCGCCGTTGTCACAACTAATGCTTTGCTTTCTTCTGAAATGTTGCCCGCTTCGTCAAATGCTTTTACTGTATAAGAATACTCCGTATTAGCTGTTAATCCTGCGTCACTAAATCTATTTGTTTCTGTTTCTCCTACTTGCTCACCATCACGGTAAACATAGTAACCTACTACACCCACGTTATCTGTTGATTGTGTCCATGATAAAGCAACACTCTTGTCACTAATTGATGAAGCCGTAATGTTCAATGGTACTGATGGAGCTTCTAAGTCTGCTGGTGGCTCTTCTAATGTAGAGATCACTAATACTTTACTTTCTTCTGAAACGTTACCAGCTGCATCAAATGCTTTCACTGTATAAGTGTATTCTGTGCTGGCAGTCAATTTTGTGTCTGTATAAGTATTATTTGTTGCTCTGCCAATTTGTTCGCCATCACGATAAATGTAATAACCTGCTACGCCACGATCATCTGTTGATTTTGTCCATGATAAAGCAACAGTTGAATGTGTGGCTGTGCCTGCTAGATTTGTTGGTTGTGATGGTTTTTCTGTATCAGGTGTTTTTTCTTGGAATAGATCCTGATAAGACTTCGCAAATGATTCATTGTACTCTACTCCAGCTGAGTTTCTTCCTTCATCCCAGTTGATACTCCAAGTCATCAAACCTTTTAACGGTGTTTGATCTTTTTCCATTTGTTCGAATACATCGTAAACTTTCGATGGTTCTTTTACAAAACCATTTGCTGCAGCATCCACGTTTGCTGGAATACCTAAAGCTAAGCGATTCGCTGGGATTTGGATAAACCCACCGCTTCCTTCGTTTAAAGCTTTTGAAATTCCATATAAGAACTCAAATTTTTTGCTGTCATTATTTTGAGCGATCCATTCAGTTCCAACACTGATACCGTCACCTGCTTGGTTGTATAACTGTGGTGCAATAAAGTCATATTCTTGTTCTAAAGCAGTAATGTATGGTACATATTTACCTTGTGTTCTTAAGTACGGAAACTCTGGCGCCATTGAGATAATAAAATGTTTTTGTTCTTTCTCAAAATGCGCACGGACAATCTTCAAAGCATCTGGAATCACTGTTTTATTATCGCCTGCATCTACTGCGGTTTGTTCTAAATCGATATCTAAGCCATCAAATCCATAAACTTCAACCAAACGGATGATTTCATCGGCAAAGGCTTGTTCATCCCCTTTATGTAATTCAATATGAGAATCTGCACCACCAAGTGAAATAATGACCACACGATTTTCAGCATTCAAAGTGGCTACTTTTTGTCTAAATTCAGCATCTGACATATTGTAAGGTTTGAATGTTGGGATACCTTCTCCTTTCATGAATGACACAGCAATCACATTATAAAAAGGATTTACTTTTGCCAAATCAGTATCTGCCGGACGGCCACCTTGGTAACCCGCACCTTGTTCAGGCACCCAATTATGATAATAACCTACTGAAACTTGGCGATTTGAGATATCTGGCATCGTATCTGCTGCGTCTGCTGCAAACACATCTGTTCCGCCTCCAATCAAACAACCTAAAAGACCAACTGAGAATAATAAACTTTTCTTATTCATTTTTTCCCTCCTAAATTTGTATTACAGAACAGATTAAAACATATCTTATCCTTCAAAATTTTTTTTGTTTGGTATTGCAACAAAATAACTTTCCAAACAAAAAAATCGCACTTTTTTAACAAAAGGGCGCATATATGAAAACATAACATCCACATAACTACATTATGCTATTATAGCCATGTACAAAAAACAGCTTCTGGAGGAAATGAACATGACAGAACATGCTGCTCTAATTCGAAAATTAAGAAAAGATCGTGGATTGACACAAGAACAACTAACTTCAGGTATCTCACAAAGAGGAACCTTAGCAGCTTTCGAATCACGGGGAACAAAAATCGGCTTTGAACTAATAGTGAACTACCTTGATCGGATGAATATCACACTTGAAGAATATCAATTTTTGTTGAATAGTAATTCGTTGTCTAATAAACAAAAATTAACGAATTATTTAATCACTTCAAAAACCATTACATCTGCTCAAGAACAAGAATTGCTCAACGAATTTGAAAAAACAGGAAACATTTATTATCGTTTGATCTATGCCCAGAGAAAATTGATTTCAAATTATCTGTATAGTAGTTCTTTTACCGCATCAATGAAAGAAGAAATCAGTGTTATAAAGAAGTATCTTGAAAAGATTGATACATGGGGGCACTTTGAATTGACTATTTTTTCGAATTGTTTATTTATTTTTGATGATGAATATATTGCCTATTCGTTCCAAAATAGTGTCATAAAGATGAAATCCTACCTAGATAATACCTATTATTCTGAACTCCTTTCTAACTTTATTTTGAATGGTGTACGTCTTTCTTTTAACCGTGAATCAACCACATTACGCAAATTATTTCTAGCCCAATTAAAAAAAATCGCGACAACACACAAACAAACACTCGATCTTGCACATTACAAAGTATTTGCTGCTTTAGATAAACTAGCTGATGGACAAAAAACAGCTTTAAAAGAAGTGGAAACGGGTATTGCGTTTTTTGAATGGTTAGATCTTTCTACGAGTAAAGACTACATGATCAATCTAAAAGAAAAATTTTCTGCTGAACTATGTGAATTTTCGCACAATGATCACCACACAAAAGTCGTTGTCAAAAGTACGTGCGATTGCCTCTCTCCACAACGCCAAGTGAATCCTGTCTAAAATAACTGTGTATCTCCTCACTTCCAAATGAGAAGATACACGGTTTTTAAGTCTCTCTATTTATTCTCGATTGATTCGATAGGTTCCACTGGAATAGCGTACTTGATACGAGACTTTCTAAATAGTTCATTCACACATTATGTAGTCAGACGATTATCGATCAAAGAACTATCAGAAATGCAACGCATTAAAGAAATTCGTCTTCGTGTATTCCTTTCAGGGGTACCGATTACTAAAGTCAGCAGATCCTGCCCAGTCATATGGATCACCTACACGGGCGTACTAGCCTACTGCCTGTGTTGGTGCATAACGTTGCTTCCTTGATTTTCTGATTCGTTCTCTACAATTCCTCTCAATAGATTCTTTTATTACTTGTTTTGTCTCCATGTCTCCCCTTTCTATACTGTGCAAACGCGACTCCTTCAGTGGCAATTCTTTCTCCAGCGAACATTTGCGTTCCACCTAAAAAATGACTAAATAGTATAATTTCTAATAACACTCGCGATAAACGAAATTTTTTTGTTGCAATAACATACATATTTTTCACATTAATAATATATCCGTTATGATGACAATCGTACATTGCATAAAGTAAAAATATCGGAGGAATTATTATGAAAAAGAGTACATTAATTGGTTTAGGATTCATTTTAGCAGGTATCGGAGCAAGCACGCTTACTTCTGTTGAGGTTGCTGCTCATGGTTACGTTTCTGAACCAGCAAGTCGTGGATACCAAGGAAGCCTTGACAAAAATACAGACTGGAATGCTGCATTCAAAAAATACGGAGCTGTTATTAATGAGCCACAATCTCTTGAAGCACCAAAAGGATTCCCAGCTGCTGGACCTGAAGATGGTCAAATCGCTTCTGCAAATGGTGCGGTAGGTGATTTCTTATTGGATCAACAAACAGCCTCATTGTGGACAAAACAACAACTGACAGCTGGTGCAAATGATTTTACTTGGACATTCACTGCCAACCATTCAACAACAAAATGGCATTACTACATGACAAAAGCCGGTTGGAATCAAAATGATGTGTTGACAAGAGACGACTTGGAATTCATTGGTGAAGTAGGCAATAATGGACAACTAGCTTCTACTAATCCGACACATTCGATCAATATTCCCAATGACCGTTTAGGTTATCATGTGATCTTAGCTGTTTGGGATGTCGCTGATACTAAAAATGGGTTCTATAATGTCATTGATGTCGATGTTAAAGGTGAGACAGTTTTAGCTGACTTACAAAAATAAAAATTATTAATAACCGAAAGAGACCGAGGCAGGAATCTTTAGCCAAGGAAAATAAGTCACCATCTACGAGAGTTGTTTGTCAATTTTTTTAGATGGTGCTTTTTTGTGGTTATTTTTTTCTATGGTTTATTCAATTATAGGAGTTGCAAGAGCGACAATGCGTTAAGCGTTATGGTGTGATTTCTTAAGTTTTACTAAAATGTGCGAATTATGAAAAGGCTTGTTCTCTTTTCATTCTAAATTTCATAAGCTACAATATGAGAGTACCTAGTTATATCATCGTTAGATTTCTCGCTGCAAGATATTTTTGTTGCTTTAAGGATATCTATTTATCATAAATCGGTTGTTTTTTGCCGATAGACGTTCGAACAATATTGGGTAACTTGTTTTTAGGAGGAAATTTTTATGATTCAGTTATTGCGCTATGCGAAAGACTATCGAAAACAAATCATCCTAGGTCCTGTATTTAAATTTTTAGAAGCAGTCTTTGAATTGATTTTACCTTTACTGATGGCTTCGCTGATCGATAATGGGCTAAAAATGAACAATCGTGAAGTAATTATCAACATGGGTATCTGGATGATCGTCATGTCGGTGATTGGATTGATCTGTGCCATTATTTGTCAATATTACTCATCCATTGCCTCTCAAGGGTTTGGAACAGAACTTAGAAACCAACTCATCAAAAAAATCAACTCTTTCTCCCATAGTGAATTAAATCATTTTGGGACGGATACATTGATCACGCGGATGACCAATGATATCAATCAGCTACAACTTGCACTCGCAATGGTTATCCGTTTATTGATCCGAGCACCTTTTTTAAGTATTGGATCAGTAGTGATGGCTTTTGTGATCGACTGGCAAGTCGGGCTATTCTTCTTAGCTCTATTACCTGTTTTTTCAGTCATTTTATACTTTATTATCCGTAAGACGATCCCCCTCTATCAAAAAGTCCAAGAAAAGTTGGATGGTCTAAATGAGACTGTTAGCCAAAACTTAAGCGGGGTTCGTGTGATCCGAGCATTTTCACGTACCAATAAAGAAATCGAAACATTTGATGAAAACACGGATGACTTAGCAAAAAATTATTTACGTGTTTCCAATATCTCCGCTTTGCTCTCTCCGGCAACGACATTGATCATGAATGTTGGGATCATTTGTCTATTGACTGTCGGCGGGGTCAAGGTAAATATCGGTTCCTTACAACAAGGACAAGTTTTAGCATTGATCAATTATATGAACCAAATGTTATTAGCCTTGATCGTCGTTTCCAATCTTGTCGTGATTTTCACTCGTGCAGAAGCTTCTGCTCAGCGGGTTAAAGAAGTCTTAGATACCGAAAATACCATTACAGATGCTGAGACTCCTAGTGAACCAGTCATGGATTCTGAAACAATTCTACAATTTAAAGACGTAGATTTTCGTTATACGCCAGAATCTGGTCTGTCATTACAAGGAATCAATTTCACTTTGAAACGCCAAACTGTCTTAGGAATCATTGGTCCGACCGGAAGCGGGAAGACCACATTGACACAATTGATTCCACGTTTTTATGATGTTAGTGAAGGCTCTGTGCTATTTGATGAACAAGACGTTCGTGACTGGCCGTTAGATACATTACGAAGTCAGATTTCGCAAGTACCACAAACGGCTGTCTTATTCACCGGTACCATTCGGGAAAACCTTCAGTGGGGAAAACCTGACGCGACAGACGCAGAGTGTTGGGAAGCTTTGGCAATTGCCCAAGCAGAGGATTTTGTTCGCCAATTACCCAAAGGTTTAGACACAAGAGTCATGGAGAATGGGAAAAACTTTTCCGGGGGACAAAAACAACGGTTGACGATTGCTCGTGCATTGATCGCCAAACCTGCCTTATTGATCTTAGATGACTCCTTGAGTGCACTTGATTATCAGACGGATCTAAACTTGCGCCAAGCACTACAAACTTCCCTTAACACAACGGTCATCATTATTTCTCAACGTATCCGTTCGATTCAACAAGCAGAGCATATCCTCGTCATGGATCAAGGAAAAATCGTGGCCCAGGGTACACATAATACATTGCTTAGTCAATCTTCTGAGTATCGTGAAATCGTGGCATCACAGGAGGAGGTATAAAATGAAAACAAAAAAACTATCTTGGCAAACGCTCAAACGTTTTGTTCCTTATCTGACGGCCCATCCACGTGAAATTTGGTTAGCTGTCTTGTTGGGAATCGTCAATGGTGTTGCTACCGTCGTGATGACCTTACAAATCGGTCAAAGTATCGATCAAATGGTTGGTGTGGGGCAAGTCAACTTTACTCGATTAGTCCAACTTCTGGTGATGTTTGGCGGGATCGTTTTACTTAATGTCATCAGTCAATGGCTGATCCAAGTATTAAGTAACCGATTGGCTTACCTCTCCGTTGCGAATCTACGAAAAGACGCCTTTGCACGTTTGAATCTTTTACCTTTAAGATACTATGATCAAAATGCCCATGGAAACATTGTCAGTCGCTTTACAAACGACATGGATAACATCTCCATCGCGATATCAGCGGCGTTCAATCAATTGTTTTCTGGGGTAGCCATCATTATCCTCTCACTGATCTTCATGCTCAGTTTGAGTCCGTTATTGACACTTGTCGTCATTTGTTCGACACCAATCATTTTCTTAGTCAGCTGGTTAGTTGCACGAGCTTCTCAAAATGATTTTGATAACCAACAAAAAATCATCGGAAATATCTCAGGTTTTGTTACGGAACGGATCGGTAATCAAAAAATCATCAAAGCGTTCCAACAAGAAGAAGTCAATCAACAGCAATTCAGTGCATTGAATGCTGATTTATATGAAAAAGGGCAGCGCGCACAATTCTCTTCTTCATTAACGAATCCCTCTTCTCGTTTTGTCGATCACTTAGCCTATCTCTCCATTGGTTTGATTGGTGGTTTACTCGCCTTACGAAGTGATTCAACGATTACTGTCGGGATCATTTCAAGCTTTACAATCTATTCAAGTCAGTTTTCGAAACCTTTTATTGAATTATCAGGTATCACGACACAGATCCAAACAGCATTTTCTGGTTTAGAACGAGCATTTGAATTGATCGACCAACCGGAAGAAACGCCAGATGAACCTTTTGCGTATCAACTTGATCCTCAAACGATCAAAGGCGAGGTCGCATTTAAACATGTTTCTTTCTCTTATGAACCACAACAACGATTGATCGAGAATTTCAGCTTTGTTGCCAAACCAGGTCAAACTGTGGCAATCGTTGGTAAAACAGGAGCTGGTAAATCCACATTAGTGAATTTATTGATGCGTTTTTATGATGTCAATTCTGGGACAATCACGATCGACGATTATGATATTACCCAAATCGCCCGTGATTCCTTGCGTAAAAGCTTTGGGATGGTTTTACAAGATACTTGGTTATTCGACAGTACGTTACGAGAAAACTTACGTTACGGGAAGCCAGATGCCAGCGATGAAGAAATCAATGAGGCCCTAAAATCAGCCTATATGTATGAATTTGTCCAACGCTTGCCACAAAAACTAGATACACGCATTGGTGGACAGGGGTTAAAAATCTCCGATGGGCAGCGTCAATTACTGACGATTGCTCGTACGATGATCAGTAATCCACCCATGTTGATACTTGATGAAGCAACAAGTTCAGTGGATACGTTGACAGAAAAGAAAATCCAAAATGCCTTCCTAAAAATGATGGAAGGAAAAACGAGTTTTGTGATTGCCCATCGCTTGTCCACGATCAAAAATGCCGATCAGATCCTCGTGATGGATCAAGGGGCAATTGTTGAGATGGGAACACATGATGAATTATTGAAAATTGAAGATGGCAGCTATCGTCAACTTTACCAAGCGCAATTTACTGGATCGGTTGAAAAATAGTGAACATCGAATCAGATGGTTTTTCTGATCTATGCAAAAAACAAGCAGTCTTCTGGGATGGGAAGACTGCTTGTTTTTTATTTTGTATGCGTCGTTAAACTCCGCAAAATTCTTTTATATGGCATGGCGCGCCCAATCACATAGATCATCGTCGATTGGATCGGCAACCAGATAATGGCTTTTAATAAACGTGGTCCCCAGAATACCCAGTTCATCGGTACTTGATACATGATGACCAACCATAATGGTGTCAGGATCAAGCTAACGAACACTGTCACACTGAGCGTGGCTAGGATTGCATTTTTCCAAGTGATCTCTTTGCGATAGAAAAAGAACCCATAAATCGCTCCTTCAATAAAAGCATTCAACGTGAAGCCGATGAAAAAGACAGATTTAGGAAATAATGCCATACCCACCACATCAGCTAACACAGAACCGATCCCTGTCCAAAATGGGCCAAATAAAATACCCATGATTACTTGGGGAATGAACGTTACACTGATTTTGAGTAATGGTGTTTCAAATGAAACTAAGCGAGACAACGTGACCATCAATGCGATCAGCAGTCCCATGATCGTAATCATACGAGCATCTAAACGATTTTTCTTCATTTCTAGCATCTCCTTTAAGAGCTGCTACATGTTTCATGCAGCGAATGCGAAAATAAAACCGCGAACTTACGTCCTTCGTCCTAGAGGCAACATCCCATCCTCTAAGCACTTAACGCTTTATTTTCTACTCTGTTAATAGTGGGAACTTATCCCAGACAAACTATAGCATAGAAAAGGAAGAACTGTAAATAAAAAAACCTAATGTTCTAAACGAAAACGATTCCTAAGTTCGTAACATAGCAGACATTCGTCTTGATCAACTGTCTCTATCCTCGTAAAATCCGAATTTTAGATCTTATTAGGAAAAGGGAGCTTACTTCCTTCTTCATGAATGACTTTTCGAAATTCCAAAAATCCGGCTTCAAGTCCACGCAACAAAACTTCTGCTGTCCCAATATTTGTTGCTAAAGGAATATCATATACATCAGCCAAGCGAATCAACGCAGTGACATCAGGTTCGTGAGGTTGAGCTGCTAAAGGATCACGCAGGAAAATCACTAGATCCAATTCATCTTCTGAGATCATCGCGCCAATTTGTTGGTCACCGCCTAAAGGTCCTGAATTGAACCGATGGACCGATAATCCTGTGGCTTCTGCAATCCGCTGACCAGTTGTCCCTGTCGCGAATAGTTCATGTTGTTCAAGTATGATTTTATAGGCTGTTGTAAATTTGATCATCAATTCTTTTTTACGATCATGTGCAATCAATGCTATTTTCATCCGTCCTCACTCCTTTTTTACCAGTGTAACAAATTTCTTTGTGGTTTGATATTTTTCAAATTCCTTTATAAACATATCAAGGACTTCTCGTACATCCACCCTTGTCAGAATATCACATTGTTCAATTTTTATTAATTTTCTAGCGGTGTAATCAATTGAACACAACTGATGTGTAACAACTTGTCCAGAAATTATTTGCGGTTCTTTTATCTTAATATATGTATCAAATTTTCTTTCAGTTGATGTGATTGAGCAAATAAAACAAAAACCAGTGTATTGGTTGAAGTTATTCTTACTTACTACCAAACCTGGTCTTCGCTTATTTATTTCCTTTCCTCTAGATGGATCAAAATCCAGCCATACAATGTCTTTTTGCTTTGGATAATCCATTTACAGTTCCTCCCATTCACGGTTCATCTCATCCCACTCTTTATCTTCTTGGTGATTGGATCTCTAAAGCCTTCCCATGCCTCTGGACTCTTGAAAATATCTTCTTTTTTGGGTTTTAATACATATGTTTCACCTATTTTTATAATCGTATATATTTTTCCAACTTCTGGAGAAATATCTTTTGGAAAAATCACTCCTACAGAATTTCCAATCTTTCTAACAGTTGTTTCCATTATTATCATCTCCCAGCTCATGTTAAACCGAGTTCAACTTAATCTAACATGAAAATCAAAATTTTTTTCTTGGTTGTATCTTTTTTTATATTTCTTAATACCCACAAAGTATTATACGCTCGAATATAGTGAATAAAGGGTAAAGTTCTGATAAAGCGAGCAGTAAAAGATCCAAAAATAAATTGCCATATTGCTGGAGTTTCCTCTCATTATTGAAGGATCTGCTTCATGAACATCATTTATTCTATTTTATAGGTGAGAGATTTAGTTATCTCATGCACTTTTCAATTATTTTGTACACATTGACGAAAGATTTCACGAATTCTTGTTCATTGTGACATTGAATGTAGATAGCGCTTTCAATTATACTAAGCACATCAAATAAAAGAAAAAAGAAAGCGTGGTTTGTACGATGGTAGAAATGGCTCTGAAAAATGTATACAAGAAATATGACAATGCAGAAAACTATTCTGTTACTGACTTTAACTTGGCAATCAAAGATCGCGAATTTATCGTATTCGTTGGTCCTTCCGGTTGTGGGAAATCAACAACTCTACGAATGATCGCTGGTCTTGAAGATATTTCCGAAGGAGAATTGAATATCGGTGGCAAAGTAATGAACGATGTTGCTCCTAAAGACCGTGATATCGCGATGGTATTCCAAAACTATGCCTTATACCCTCACATGACGGTATTTGACAATATGGCGTTTGGTTTGAAATTGCGTAAGTACGACAAAGCAGACATCCAACAACGTGTGGAAAATGCTGCTGAGATCCTTGGTTTGACTGAATACTTAAAACGTAAACCTGCTGCTCTTTCTGGGGGGCAACGTCAGCGTGTCGCTTTAGGTCGTGCCATCGTACGTGATGCGAAAGTCTTCTTGATGGATGAGCCATTGTCAAACTTGGATGCCAAACTACGTGTAGCCATGCGTGCCGAGATCGCGAAGTTGCATCAACGCTTAGAAACAACAACCATTTACGTTACCCATGACCAAACAGAAGCGATGACAATGGCAGACCGTATCGTCATCATGAAAGATGGATTTATCCAACAAATCGGTTCACCGAAAGAAGTTTATGACACACCGGTCAACATGTTCGTTGCTGGTTTCATTGGTTCGCCTGCCATGAACTTTTTCAATGTAAAATTAAGCCAAGGCGTTATCTCAGATGGTCATGGACTAAAATTGAGAATCCCTGAAGGTAAAAATAAAGTGCTAGTTGAAAAAGGTTATGAAGGAAAAGAACTTGTCTTTGGTATCCGTCCAGAAGATATCCATAGTGAACAAGTTGTCTTGGATGCCTCACCAGAAACTGTTGTCAATTCCGAAGTCGTTGTATCAGAATTACTTGGCGCAGAAACCATGCTTTATACTCGCACTGGAACAACTGAGTTCATTTCAAAAGTTGACGCCCGTGACTTCCACAAACCAGGTGAAATGATCGACCTTGCCTTCAATATCAACAAAGGCCATTTCTTTGATAAAGATACAGAAGATGTCATCACGATCCCTTAATGGACAATAAGCAAAAGACCCTAGGATCTTTCGATCTTGGGTCTTTTTTCTGGTTATTTTTCAGTCTTTATCTGTAGAATTGCTAAACGACTTTTTTAATCGTTCCTTGCACGATCTCTTTCTTTTGCTGTTTCTTGGCAGCAGTGAAAACTGGGATATCAAAGAATTTACTCAATGTTCCAGCAATGAAGTAAGCGATATTGTAATCCACCAAACTATGGATCAAGCCACCGATCCCCATCAAGATGAATACGGTATAGAAGTAGCCTTCTGCATAGTATGTTTCCGGCATATTCCCAATGAAGAAGAACACACTTACCACTAGCATTTCGATGATCGAGTGGATCACGCCGATCAATAGGTTAAACCCTTGAAAACGCCAGTTCATTAATGTGAATTGCCCGTCTTTTAAGACGATCCCTGGTTTTTTTTGTAAATACCACGCACCAAGCAGAGCAAACACCAAATGCGATAGTGCACGAAGCGCAATAATCACGGGTGTCGTCAAGAAGAAGCCAAATGTTGTACCTAGCGCCACTGCCACAGCTACACCAGGTGAAAAAAACATTGCGATAAATAATGGCACATGTGAAGCTAGTGTAAATGAAGCAGGCGGAATCACGATCTTAGGCATGATCATCGGAATAAGGACGCCCATTCCGATCAATAAAGCGGAAATTGTCAATTTTCTTACAGAATTTGTTTTCATTTTTTTACTCCCTTGATGTGTCTTGACACATTTGTTTTGACCTATTGTACCGCTAACTTTCTTAAGTGTCAAGACACATCAAGAGAAACAGGATGTCTGAAATGCTACCCACTCTGAAATCGAAAAATTTGATCTCGGACCTTATTTCTTAACATAGTCAGGCATCACCTGAAGAATACCCAAAATGGTTTCCTCAAGTGATGCCTTATGCTTAGAGCGAAAAGACTTTTTCAGCCTTCTATTCTTCACTTTATCTTTTTAGATGTTCCATGGCATTGCTCAAAGCAGCAAATTCTCCTAAAGAAAGTGTTTCTCCTCGTCTTTTCGGATCGATTCCTGCCTCAGTCAGACTTTCAGTTAACCATCTTTTAGTTTCTTCGTCTTTCCCATAGGCATGTTGCAAATTATTCCATAAAGTTTTTCTACGCTGTTGAAACGCTGCTTTTGTCAGACGGAAAAAGGCTTTTTCATCCGTTACGGAAACTGCTGGTGTTGCGCGTCTTGTCAATTTCAAGATTGCTGAATCCACGTTTGGTTGTGGCACAAATACTGTTTTTGGCACAATAAAAGCCAAACTTGCTTCCATATAGTATTGCACAGCGATCGATAAAGAACCATATGCTTTTGTTCCCGGTTTTGCTGAGATGCGATCAGCTACTTCTTTTTGCATCATCACGATCATTTCGTCAACCACTACGTCTGATTCAAGAAAGTGCATCATGATTGGTGTCGTGATGTAATAAGGTAGATTAGCTACCACTTTCAATGGTAACTGCTCGTTGAATTTTGTACGGACTGCCTCTGCTAAATCAGTTTTCAAAATATCTTGGTGGATGACTGTGACGTTCGGATAAGGTGAAAGGGTATCTGCCAAGACAGGAATCAATCGATCGTCGATTTCAAATGCGACTACTTGTTTGGCATGACGCGCGATTTGCTCTGTTAATGCACCAATTCCTGGCCCTACTTCGATCACATTAGTCTGCTGATCGATTTGACCAGTTTCAATGATTTTCCGAAGGATATTGGGCTCTGTCAAAAAGTTTTGTCCTAAACTCTTCTTAAAAGAGAAGCCGTGCTTCAATAAAATTTCTTTTGTTCTAGTGGGTGTTGCAATATCCCGATATTCACTCATAATGATCCTCCACTTTTTTCATTGCCTGCTTAAACTCAGTTAACGTAATTCGGAACATGTTCAATCGTTTTTCCAATTGTTTTCCGTTCGTATAACCGATGCGTAATTCATCACCTAACATCTCACGTTTTTCTTTTGCATGTGCTCCAGCAATCAATCCATATGCAACAAGTATTTGTCTAGTGATCTCCGGTGCTTGGGTCTCATCATCGATTGGCGTAACGACCTTTTTCAACGCTTCTAATATCGCTTCATCACTCGCATGTTCGACCCCTAAGCTTCCCCTTTTTTTCGGTACGGCTTGGTTCCTTGGCAAAAATGCATGTTTTGCTTGTGGTACCACTTCCATGATCGTTTTACGGATCTTCTCACCTGAGAAATCTGGGTCCGTAAAAATAATGATTCCCCTAGTTTCCTGTGCATGTTCGATCTGCATCAAGATTTCTTCATTGATCGCTGAACCAATCGTTTCTATCGTGTCGGTTTCAACCACTTCTTGTAGCCTTCTCGTGTCGTCTTTCCCTTCGACAACAATGATTTCTTGGATCTTTAACTTAGTCATGCTCTGACAATCCAAATAAATGATGGGCATTTTTCCATGTTTGTGCCGCTACTTCTTCCATTGGTAATTGACGAAGTTCAGCGATCTTTTCGACTGTGTAACGAGTATACCCTGGTTCATTTCTTTTTCCTCGATATGGCACTGGCGCTAAATAAGGAGCATCCGTTTCCACTAATAGACGATCCATTGGGACGTTTGTCGCTGCTTCTTGCACATCTAACGCCTTTTTGAATGTCACGACACCACTAAAAGAAATGTGCATCCCTAAATCAAGGAAACGTTGTGCCCATTCATAATCACCACTAAAGCTATGCATGATTCCACCAATATCACGAATGTCTTCTTCTTTTAACACCTTATAAGTATCTTCCAAGGCATCTCTCGTATGGATACTGATCGGTAAACGCATTTCTTTTGCAATGGCGATCTGTCTTCTAAAGATTTTATCTTGGACTTCTTTGGGATCTTCCATCCAATAATAATCCAGTCCGATTTCCCCTAAAGCAACCACTTTTGGTAAAGTCAGTTGTTCTTGTAGTTTGTTTTCGATTTCTTTCGTATAGCTACCAGCTTCTGTAGGATGCCAGCCGATGATGCTATAAATTTTTGGGTAATCTTGACTAAGCATCAAGGACTTTTCGATCGTTGGTGTATCAAATCCTACAACGGCCATTTTAGTCACACCTAGTTCTTCTGCACGCTGGATCGTTTCAGGAATATCATCATTGAATTGTTCCGCGTTCAAATGAGTATGAGAATCAAATATCATCTTTATCTCTCCTTTTCATTCATTACTTTAGCATATATATAGGCGTTAAAGAAGTGTCAAAGACTAAAAAACAAGATATATTATGCAAAGAAAGACAAGAAATGACTTGATTCACTTCTTGTCTTTTTCATTATCAGTTAGTTACTTTCAGTCTGTTTTTTTTTGTAATAAAACACAGGTACACCTAACAATGTGACTAATATTCCGATCAATGCCAAATTCGTTTGTGTGATCAGTGTCATCCCTAAAATAAAGATGGCTCCTAAAATCGCAATGATCGGTATCACAGGATAAAGGGGTACTTTGTATGGACGAGGCATCTCTGGGGCTTTCTTTCTTAAAATAAAAACACCAATAAAAATCAATAAGCTAAATAGCCACATGACAAAAATCAACATATCCGTCAGAAAATCAAAAGACCCTAAACTCATCATGATACATGCAATCGCTAATTGGAACAACGCAGGGACATAAGGAACAGTAAAGTTTTTTGAAAGCTTTGTCAACTGGTTGCTGAACGGTAATTCATTTTCTAATGCCATTGCATATGGAACACGAATCCCAGTCAACGTATAACCATTCAATGCGCCGTAGACAGAGATCAAAATACCGATCGTCACGATTTTCCCTCCTAGTTCACCGAAGATGACTGCTGACGCATCAGATGAAGCATTCAAGTTCCCAGCAATTTGATCAATTGGTAATGTTTTTAAAAAGACGAAGTTGATCAATAGATAAACGAATGTCACAAAACTCAAGCCTAAAATAATTGCTTTTGGTAGATCCTTTTCTGGACGTTTCATTTCTCCAGCCATGGCTCCGACACCTAACCAGCCATCGTAAGCAAAAAGCGTTGCCAACAAAGCACCACTAAGTCCTTCTGCCCATGAAACACCTTGTCCGGCTTCTACTGGAAATAATTGAACAGTACCTTGTCCTGGTGTCAGAAGCCCCCAAATAATAATCACTGCAATTGGGATCAACTTGACTACCAATGTAATAGATTGAACGTACGCACCAACTTTGGTCCCTAACAGATTCAATCCAGTGATAGAAAATGCTGTAATAATAGCAATCACTAATAAATAATCAGGAGATAGCTGTAAGAGATTGATCAGCTGTGTTGCAAAGATGATCGATAATGCCGCAATGTTGGCTGGAAAATAAATCAAACTTTGTGCCCATCCTAACAAAAAACTTGGTAACTTACCGTAAGCTGCTTCAATATACTTGACCGCTCCACCAGTTTCAGGAATGGCAGTGGCTAATTCAGCGACTGTTAGCCCCGCACAGATCGTTAAGAATCCCCCTAACAACCACGCGAGTAACGTCAAACTTGTTGATTGTGTACTTGCCACTACCGCTGCTGTTTTAAAAAAGACGCCGGCGCCGATCACAGTTCCCATTACTGTGGATAATGCACCAAACAAATTGATCTCGCGTTTTAATTTCCCCTTCATTCTCTTCCTCATTTCGTATTTCTTTTTTATTTTTTTCAGTATAACCGAGAACTTTTCATTTTACCATTCTTTTCAGAAATTTGTAGTGAAAATATCCCTCTAAAGACGGATGTATTCTTGTTTTACTTCTTATAGAATGAAGCTACTTGAAATGTAAGGAGGTAACCTATGGATTTTCAATCGATCGATCCAAAACTAGCATCTTATCTAAAAGATAAAGGTACCACTTTCTTTCCACAAAAAGAACAAAAACAATCCAAACTACACTGGTTTTTGTTGATTTTATTTGGCTGGTTAACAATTGCGACATTGACACAGCAATTGCTATTGATGGCTAGTTTTCTTCTGGTCGTCACATTGATCAAAGGACCTGGAATGGTACTTTGGGGAATCGTCTATACCTTCCTCGTCGGTTTGTTTCCGCCCATTGCTTTTTTACTATCGGTCGTCTTTTTACTATTGAACCTTCAAACAATCGTCAGGAATTGGCGAGTCACGATAGTCGGGATTTTTTTCTATGGTTATCCTTTAGCCATGAACGCAATACGTCATTTGACTGATTGGGATACAAGATGGTTCTTCGCGATCAGCTTACTCCTAGGGCTGGTGATTCTTCAATCGCTATTGACCAAGATTTATGCACGTTACGGCAATAGTCGCCTGATTGCTTGGTATATTCTATGTATTCCATTTTCGATCGTCGCAGCATTATTGCCAACGAAAGTCAAACAACGGCTAAAACTAAAAAAAGTCGGACGATGATTATCATCGCTCGACTTTTTTCAATTATCTATAAAACTATTTTATTGATGAATCAATCCTGTGAATTTCATTTTTTCAAAAACTGTTCATGCATATCTTGGCTCATACCTAAAATATCAAGTAAATAACCATTCTCGGTTCCCCAACTACTTAGACCTCTGTAATAGAATTCACGTTCGACATCTTTGATCACGACAGGCATGATATTGTGCTTCAAGCGTTCTTTGAACATGAGCAAACGTCCTATACGCCCGTTGCCATCTGCAAACGGGTAGATTCGTTCATATTTCACATGAAAATCTACAATTTCAACTAAGCTTTTTTTTTTTGAGTTTTCATAATAAGCAAGTAATTCCGTCATTTTTTCAGTTACTTCCTCGGGTGCTGAGGTTTCAAGCTCAGCATAACCAAAACCAATCATATTTTGAACAAGTTTAAATTCTCCGACAGGTGTTAGCGGATTGTTTTCATCGGTTGTTCCTCTTTTCAAAATTTGATGTAGTTCTTTGATAAAATCATTCGATAACGGTTCTTCGATATGATCGATCACGTAATCGAAACCTTTGAAATGACTTTCTATTTCTTTGATATCATCTAATTTCGTTGCCTCGCCACTTTCAGCAGGAGGGAGAATATTATTTTTAAATATTAAGGCGGTTTGCTTCTCAGAAATTCTCGATCCTTCGATTCGATTGGAGTGATACGCCATTTCTACTTGCGTCAGATGGTAAATTCCACCATGCAGATTTGCTTTTTTTCCAGTACAAATCGGGTAACTAAATTTAACTCAGCCACCTTCATCTTTCGTCTCCGTCCAATAGATAGCATAGTTGTTCTATTTCTTCTCTCTTCTCAAGCGCTAGTTAACCCAATGATCGGATCATTTGGCTTGGATTGTTTACTTACTCGCTTTTCTTTCTTATTGTAATATGTATGAATGGTTTAATACTGCAGTTCCAAAAAATTTGTCACTCAATTAAAGTTATAAAAAAGCCGAGGACCTTCGTCCTCTCGTACCCCCTAAAAAAATAAACGGTGTTCGCACAACCTCGTTAGTTTTATTTTTATAGATCCATGAAAAGTAACCCTATCAAAAAAAGAACTATTCTAAGCTTATTTGCTTAGAATAGTTCTTAACAGTCATTGATTAGCCAACTTCAGAACCGTTTGGCATACCTTTTGGTGCTTCGATCACTTGTAATGAACCATCAGCTGCTTCTGCTGAAAGGATCATTCCTTGACTGATCAGCCCGCGCATTTTGCGTGGTTTCAAGTTAGCAACGATCACTAATTTTTTGCCGATCAATTCACTTGGATCAGGATAAAATTCGGCAATACCGGATAAGATTTGACGGTCTTGGTCATCTCCTGCATCTAGACGGAATTGCAATAATTTATCTGCCCCTTCGACTTTTTGGCAATTGATGACTTCTGCTACTTTTAATTCGACTTTTTCAAATACATCGAACTTGATTTGTTTTTCTTTAGTCGAAACAAGCTCTGTTTCTTCTGGGTCCCATTTGACAGAGTCCTCATTTGTTTGAGTACCTTCTGACATTTTTGCTTGGATATACGCAATTTCTTCTTCCAGCTCTAAGCGTGGGAAAATCGGTGTACCTTTTGCAACGACTTTTGTCCCAGATGGGAATTCACCGAAGTGTAATCCTTCAAGGTTCATCATCTCGGCATCCAACCCTAATTGATTGAAGATTTTAGTTGGTGTTTCTGTCATGATCGGTTGTAAGAGGATCGCAGTGATACGTAGCGATTCAGCTAAGTGGATCATCACGCTCTCTAACTCTTTTTTCTTCTCTTCGTCTTTTGCTAAGACCCAAGGTTCTGTTTCATCGATATATTTGTTGGCACGAGAAATCAATACCCAGATTTCGGCTAATGCAGTGTTGAATTCCATTTTTTCCATTGCGTCATGATAACGACCTACCACATTCGCAGCAGTTGTTGATAACTCACTGTCAAACGGTGTCACTAATGACGCATAGTCAGGAACCATGCCATCACAATATTTATTGATCATTGCAATCGTTCGATTCAAAAGATTCCCTAAGTCATTCGCCAAATCGTAGTTCACACGTGACACAAAGTCTTCTGGTGTAAATACACCATCTGAACCAAATGGTACTGCACGCAATAAGTAATAACGCAAAGCATCTAAGCCATAGCGTTCAACAAGCATTTCTGGATAAACGACATTGCCTTTCGATTTAGACATCTTACCATCTTTCATCAACAACCAGCCATGTCCAAAGACTTTCTTCGGCAATGGGATATCTAATGCCATCAACATGATCGGCCAATAGATCGTATGGAACCGAACGATTTCTTTTCCAACCATATGGACATCTGCGGGCCAATACTTCTGGAATAATTGATCGTCTTCTGAACCGTAGCCCAGTGCGGTGATATAGTTCGACAACGCATCGATCCAGACATACACTACATGTTTTGGATCATTTTTGACATTGATTCCCCAGCTGAATGTCGTCCGTGAAACTGCTAGATCTTCTAAACCTGGTTTGATGAAGTTATTGATCATCTCATTTTTACGTGATTCAGGTTGGATAAACTCTGGGTGTTCTTCGTAGTACTCTAACAAGCGATCTGCATACTTACTCATACGGAAGAAATAAGACTCTTCCTTAACTAGCTCAACTTCATGACCACTTGGCGCTTTCCCGCCGATCACTTTGCCGTCTTCATCTTTGTATACTTCTGCAAGTTGAGTTTCTGTAAAGAATTCCTCATCTGAGACAGAATACCAACCTTCATATTCACCTAAGTAAATATCACCTTGTTCAAGCAAACGATCAAAGATTTTTTGAACTGCTGCTTTATGATAATCATCAGTTGTGCGAATGAATTTATCGTAGCTGATATCTAATGTTTTCCACAGTTTTTTGACATCTGCAGCCATTTTGTCTACATATTCCTGTGGCTCTACGCCTAATTCTTCTGCTTTTTTCTCAATTTTCTGTCCGTGTTCATCTACCCCAGTTAGATAAAACACATCAAAGCCCATCAAACGTTTATAACGTGCAACAGCATCACATGCAATCGTTGTATAAGAATTGCCAATGTGCAGTTTGCCACTTGGATAATAGATGGGCGTAGTGATATAAAAAGTTTCCTTTTCTGCCATGGGGTACTTCCTCCTTTATCGCATGGTGCGAATTCGTTTCCTTGCTAGTATACCATAAAATGAATACGCTGTTAGCTTTTTTTGATAACTCCCGAAATGTAAAGATGTCCTTTCCCTTCATGAAAACATTTATAAAGAACTCACGTTATCGTGATGATCCACTTCCTTCTCTCCCCACCCTCTTACTCCTTTTTTTTCAGGATCGTCTACTCTCACATTTTTACTTTACAAACATGCTATAATAAGCAATATCATATAAGAAAAGGTTTTGAGACTAATGACAAAAAAACACAAACGAATGATTATCAGCATTGCTTTACTTTCCCTCATCCATCTATTATTTAGTTTTTACTATTTACACCTGTATGGTTATTTCAATCTACATGGGCAATTAAATACTTTTCTTTTGCTCACTTTGATCCTTCGAGTGATCCTAGCAGGATATATCGTCCTCTGTGGATTTTTCGCCATTCGAGAAGAAAAACAGAAACTTCTCCCTTTTTATTTGCTTTTCTTCCTATTTAATCTACTCTTACCATTTCTTTTTCAACTCTGAGTTGGATTTATTTGTCTAGAAATATTTGGTTTTCAGGGAGATTCTGCTACAATAAAGTAAAAAGTACCTTAACATAACAGGAGGTGAGAAAGTGGAACATTTTCATTCAAAAGAAGAAGAAAAAACATATTATGAACAAGAGGCCTCTGAAACTGATTTCTTATCTTGGTACCAAGACCAAGAACGTCCTGAATATGAAAAACCTTCATTGACAGTCGATATCGTTTTACTCTGCTACAACAAAGAAGAAGATCAATTAAAAGTTTTACTTATCCAACGTAAAAGTCATCCTTACCGAAATTCTTGGGCACTTCCCGGCGGATTCGTCCAAAAAAATGAATCGACTGGTGCCAGCGTCTTGCGAGAAACAAAAGAAGAAACAGGCGTCATCATATCCGAAGAAAATATTGAACAGCTGCATACCTTCAGTACACCGAATCGTGATCCTCGTGGCTGGGTCGTGACAGTCAGCTATCTCGCCTTTATCGGTGAAGAACCTTTGATCGCTGGAGACGATGCCAAAGAAGTGCAGTGGTTTTCACTTGAACGTAATGCAAACAAACTGAATCTATCAAGTGGGGATGTAGCAATCACTCTAGACTTGACGACGAGCGAGTCTTCTGGCAAAGTCACATTAGCCTTTGACCATAGCGAGATCATTGTCAAAGCCTTCAACCGTGTCGTCAACAAAATGGAACATGAACCCCAAGTGCTTCAAGTGCTAGGAAAAGACTTCACGATCACAGAAGCACGCAAAGTATTCGCTAAATTCTTAGGGATCGATTTTAAAATGATCGATCATTCCAATTTCAAAAAAGCCATGTTACAATACTTCGATGAAATCGGTGAACGTCCTGTCGGTATCGGACGTCCCTCAAAGATCTATCAATTAAAACCTGGACATACAGAATAAAAAGAGGAGAAGGGCATGAATGCTCTTCTCCTCTTTTTTGGTTTGTCATAATTAGTGAGCTTCTCTGAAAGAAATTCCTAGAAACAAAAACAATAGATGTTTTTTATTAGCAAGGCGAACCCTGGCGCCCCTACCAGTTTTTTATTCAAACAGGACTTGCTTCCCGATTTCAATTAATTCCAGACTCTTTTTATTTGTGGAAGGATTTGTTTGTTCTTTCATATCGATCAATACTAACTTTTTGCTATACCATTGCGATTTATATTGGAGCTTTGCTAATAGCTTATGCCAGTCTTGGATAGAAAAATCGCCTTCCGGACAATCTGCTGAAATCGATTCGACAAACAAATAATCATAATGACGAATCACTGTTCCTGAAATTTGTTCTAAATAGTCTTCTCGTTGAAATTTTTGTTTTAAATAAAGGTCTTTGATTTTCCTTTTTTGCTTTTGATAATTTTTTACTCTTTCAACGTGTGTGCGTCGATGCTGTGCTGATCGTCCTTTGATCACAAGCTTTCTCTTTGCCCGCAGGAGTTGTTGATCAACTTGTTTGAATTTTGGAATCGTGATGTCAAGTGGTGTGGACATCTCCACTAGACGATCTGGATCATAGGCTATCCCGATCCATTTATTTGACGCTTTCATCGTCTTTGGGGGAACTTCACAGAGCAAGGAGACATAAAAGATCTCGTTGTATCGAGATGAGATCGTTGCTGAACGAATCGTTCCTTCAATCGGACGATGGGCATGGATGCGAATTTTCTCTTTTAGCTTTGGCAATTTAAGGTATGTTTCTTCTAAATAGATTGTTCCTTTTTGATTATTCGTCGTATACGACTGCCAAATACTTTTTTTATTTTTTAGTTTGGGAAAGCTTGCGCGTCCTTTAAAATAATTACGAAATGCACGATCCAAGTTTAATTGGGCATTCGCTAAGGCTAAACTATCGACTTCCTTTAAAAACGGATATTGCTTTTTTAAAGAAGCTGGTGTCAGCGTATAATCGATCTCTTGTGTTTCTAAATAATACGCCTGTCTGGCTTTTAATAAATGATTGTAAGTGAAACGCACACAACCAAATGTTTGGATCAACCACTGTTTTTGTGAATCAGTGGGATAGATTCGAAATTTAAAGGCTTTTAGCATCGGCTTCTCCCCCTAGTTTGCGACTAGCAAGGCTTCTTTCTGCCGTTTTAATTTTTTCGCATAATAAGCAACTTCTTGTTCTGTTGCGTATACAAAATGTTCAGGAGCAATTTCGCGTAACGTGCGGATTTGTCCATCGTCTGGTTCAGGTTGATACTTGATCCGGCGACGTTGACGTTCATGATCAGGGTCAGGCAATGGAATCGCTGATAGTAAGCTTTCCGTATATGGATGCACTCCATGATTATAGATTTCTTCACTGGTTCCCATCTCAAGCAACAAGCCATTGTGCATCACACCAATACGGTCACTGATATGTTTTACCATGGATAAATCGTGCGCGATAAACAAGTAAGTCAATCCTTGCTCTTTTTGTAAATCTTGTAAAAGATTGACCACTTGGGCTTGGATCGATACGTCTAAAGCAGAGATTGGTTCATCACAAATGATAAACTTCGGATTGACTGCTAATGCTCGTGCAATCCCGATCCGTTGGCGTTGTCCCCCTGAAAATTCATGAGGATAGCGTGTGCCATGGCTAGGATTTAAGCCAACTGTTTTTAGTAACTCGTTGACTTTTTCTGCACGCTCTTCGGGTGATTTAGCTAGGCCATTGACATCGATTCCTTCTGCAATGATATCTCGTACTTTCATTCTTGGATTTAATGAAGCATATGGATCTTGGAAAATCATTTGGACTTCATGACGAAACTTTGTCATGGCTTGTTTGCCTTTTAATTTCGTCACATCTTGCCCATCAAATAAAATCTCGCCACCCGTTGGTTCATTCAAACGGATGATCGTTCGACCTGTGGTTGACTTTCCACTACCAGATTCGCCAACTAAGCCGAATGTTTCCCCTTCATAGATGTGAAAACTGATATCATTCACCGCATGGACTTCATTTTTCTTTCCTACATTAAAATACTGTTTTAAGCCTTTAACCTCGAGCAGTTTTTTGTTCATTGTTCAATCCCCCTTGGCCATGTGCTTTTTGTTTTTCTTGAAAAATCGCCCAGCGCCGTTGAATCTCTTCTGGCGGTGTCACTTTTGGAGCTTGTGGGGCTAATAGCCAAGTAGCTGCTTGGTGTGTTGGTGATAGTTCGAAAAACGGTGGTGCTTGTTCCGCATCGATTTTCAATGCAAATTCATTTCGTGGATAGAAGGCATCTCCTTTTGGCGGATTCAATAAATCTGGTGGAGAACCTGGAATTGCATATAAGCGTTCATTGCCACTTTCCAATGTAGGCATCGAGCCAAGTAAGCCCCATGTATACGGATGCTGTGGATTGTAAAAAATCTCTTCAGATGTACCCACTTCAATGATTTTCCCACCGTACATCACTGCTACTCGATCAGCGACATTCGCTACGACACCAAGATCATGGGTGATAAAAATGATCGACGTGTCAATTTTTGATTGGATTTTTTTCAACAACTCTAAAATCTGTGCTTGGATCGTCACATCTAAGGCTGTCGTTGGTTCATCTGCAATCAAGATTTCTGGGTAACATATCAACGCGATCGCGATCACGATCCGTTGCCGTTGTCCCCCTGAAAATTGATGAGGATAACTATGGATGCGTTTCTCAGCCTCCGGGATCCCTACAAGATTCAATAATTCTAAAGCGGCTTTTTGCCCCTCTTTTTTCGATACTTTATTATGCTTACGTAAAGATTCTGCTACTTGTTTACCAATCGTCATCGTTGGATCTAATGAAGTCATCGGATCTTGGAAGATCATCGCAATTTCTTTCCCACGAATCTTTTGCATTTCTTTTTCTGTTTTACCAACAAGGTTTTGTCCTTTGAATAAAATCTCACCAGAATCGATTGATGCGTTACTTGATAATAATCGCATGATACTTCTAGTCGTTACGGATTTCCCACTACCGGATTCGCCAACGATGGCCAATGTTTCACCTTTGTTCAAATGAAAATCGACGCCTCGAATTGCTTGGACTTTTCCAGCATAGGTATCAAAGGAGATTTGTAAGTTCTTTACTTCAAGAATTTTCGTCATCGTACTCACTCTTTCATTTTAGGGTCAAAGGCATCACGTAAGCCATCTGCTAATAAGTTGAAACCAATCATGATCACCGATAAAGTTGCTGCCGGTATCCATAATAGGTACGGCAAGTATAAGAATGTTTTGTAGCCATCACTCAACATCGTTCCCAATGAAGCAGAAGGTGGTGTCAAGCCTAGGCCGATGAAACTTAAGAAAGCTTCGAAGAAAATCGCTGATGGGATACTGAACATCATTTGGATGATGATCACACTCGAAATGTTTGGCAAGATATGCTTGAAGGCGATTTTCCATTTGGATTCACCTAATGTCATTCCTGCTAACACGTACTCTTGGTCTTTTAATTTCAATGTTTGTGCCCTAACGATCCGAGCCATCGGAATCCAGTTCGTGATCGCCATCGCTGCCACGATCGAGAAGATCCCTGGTTCAAAAACGACTAACATCAAGATCATTACGACTAAGTTAGGAATTCCAGATAAGACCTCTAAGAAACGTTGCATTGCATTATCCACACGACCACCTAACAAACCAGAGATCAAACCATAGGCAACACCGATCGTTACATCTAGTAATGCAGCGATGAAGGCAATCAATAGAGAGATTCGCGTTCCCATGAACAAACGGCTTAACACATCACGACCTAGACCATCTGTTCCTAAAAAGTAGTTCACATCTGCGGGAACATTGGCTTGCGCATATTTATCGACTAACTCACCCGCAACCATTGCTTTTCCGTTTAGTCCGTCGATATTGATACCAGGAATACGTGGTGGTAAGTTGATGTAATCGACATTTTGAGCGGTTGGATCATGGGGTGAAACGAAAATCGTGATGATCGAGATAAAGATGATCACGATCAGTAGTCCCATGGAAATAACAGCCGCTTTGTTTTTCTTCAATCGACGCCAAGAATCCTGAATAAAATTCAGTGAAGGAGCTTCGATTTTTTCACGTTCTTCTTCTGTATTTTTTTGTAACGGTAAAAATTCATCTGCAGGAATTTCTGCAATTGTTTCGTAGCGTTTAGGTATCAGTTCCATCTAGCTTCGACTCCCTTCAGAAACTCGGATTCTCGGATCAACTAGTCCGTACAATAGATCCACGACTAAAATAACTAAGATCAACATAAATGAATACAAGATCGTGACAGCCATGATCGTTGGATAGTCATTTGTTGTGATCGACTTAACGAATTGCTCACCGATACCCGGAATAGCAAAGATATTTTCGACAACTAATGAACCAGTCATCAACGCGACTGCTAATGGGCCTAATAAGGTCATCAACGGGATCAAACTATTACGTAGACCATGTTTGAATGCAATTTCCCAACGACTCAAGCCTTTTGCTCGAGCCAATTCGACATAATCACTATGCAAGACTTCGACCATTTCTGTTCGTATGAATCTAGCAGAGTCTGCTAATGGCGACATGGCTAGTGCAATCGTTGGTAAAATCGTATACATGAACCCATCCCATTTTGCGATCGGCAATACACGAAATTGGATGGCAAAAATGTATTGTAACAATACAGCAAAAACAAAGTTAGGGATAGAACGGCCTAAGATCGCGACTAATGTAGAAGACGTATCGACCCATGTATTTTGTTTCATTGCTGAGATTGTTCCTAGGATCGTTCCAAAGAAAGTTCCGAAAATGATTGCTTGTAGACCAAGCTGTAATGAAGGTCCTACTCGTCCTGCTAATAAGTTAGCAACTGGTTGGTTTTTGAATTGGAAAGAGATACCAAAATCTCCTTGGAGCAAATTAGAAAGATAGATCCCATATTGAACGATGACTGGTTTATCCAAACCAACTTGCTTGTTCAACATTTCAATTGTTTCAGGACTTAAACGTTCCTGGTTTGTGTAAGGTGTACCAGGTAATAATTGCATCAAAAAGAATGTGATGGTTGCAATCAACCAAAGTGTGATGACCATAAAGAAGACGCGTTTTAATACATATTTTATATAACTATTCACGAATGTTTCCCCCTAGCTTTTGACTTCTGATCAATGTTTCGCTACATTATTTAATGAATCAATGATAAAGGAGCAAAAAAATGAAAAAAAAATATCGTCCTTATTTGTTTGCCGGTTTAGTGATCGTCCTCGTGTTACTTAAAAATGCTTTGACTGATCAGTTGACCCTTCTTCAATTATCCAATGATTTATTTTTATGTGCGTTGCCGTTTTTGATTATCGGCGGATTTTTATGGGTGTTCTCCTCAGGTTTCTTTGATCACTTTCAACGTTCGTTTCACTTAGCAAGAACGAGAAACCGGAAGGAAAAAACAGAATTTACTTCCCTATCTTCGGTCAGCTACGGTATGTATACCTTTTGGCTGATCATCGCTGGAATTTTGCTTGTGTTTTCGATTGTCTTTGCGCTCATTTCACTTGTCTAAATGAACGGCCAAAAGAATAACTAGGATCAGAAAATTGAGAGGTCTGGGATTTATCAAACATCCCAGACGCTCTTTTTTCTTTTTAGGACAGATTATTCTTCAATATATGTCCATTTGTAATCCCATGATGCGCCAGCAGCATGATGAACGATACCTTTGACTTTTGGATTAACTAAATGACCTTCAGCTTTTTGGTAAATTGGAGCGACACCCATATCTTCAGCGATGATTTTATTCGCTTCTTGTAAGTCAGCCCAACGCGCTTGTTCGTCACCAGCATCTTTAGAAGCAGATGCTTCAACAGCTTTGTCATAGTCTGCATTTGACCATTGACCACGGTTGTAAGAGTTACCTGTTACAAACAAGTCAGTGAAACTACTTGGATCAGCATAGTCTGCGCCCCAGCCACCTAATACTGTGTCAAAATCACCAGAAGATGAACGATCCAAACGAACAGAGAATGGTACTGGTGTAGGTTTTACTTTCACACCGTCAAGGTTTTCTTGGATAGAGTTTTGGATATATTCGATCACTTTTTTCGTTGAGTCGTCATCTGATGCCATCAATTCAAATTCTAATGAGTCGATTCCTAATTCACTCTTCGCTTTTTCCCAATATTCTTTTGCTTTGTCTTGATCATATGATACTAATTCGCCGGCTTCTGCTGCGAAATCTTCATTTGTTTCAGGGTTCTTAGTCATGTCTGCAGGAATCAAGCCTGTTGAAACCACTGAACCATCACCCATAACTTGTTTCACTAATGCTTCACGGTTGATTGAATAAGAAATGGCTTTTCTTAAGTTCACATTTTTGAATGGTGAATCATCTTCTCTTTGATTGAACTCGATATAACTTGTACGTGCTTCTTTAACTGACGTATAAGCTGGATCATTCGCATTTTGTTGTGCTAACTCACCTGATAAGATAACATCATCTGCTTGTCCATCTTTGAACAGATTCAATGCAGTAGAAGATTCTTTTACGACACTGACTTTGATTTCTGATAATTTAACTGCATCTTTATCCCAGTACTCTTCGTTTTTCTTGTACGTCCATTCTGTATCAGTACCTGGTCCATCAAAATCAGCTAAAGTAAATGGTCCGTTGTATACTGCGTTGTCACTTGATGATGCGTACGCATCTCCATGTTCTTCAACCACCGCTTGACTTTGTGGGAAGAATGAAGGGAAAGCAAGTAAGTATTGGAAGTATGGTGTTTGTTTGGCTAATTTGATTTCCAATTCATAATCACCAACTGCTTTGATGCCTAATTCTGATTTGTCTTTGTCGCCTGCTGTGATTGCTTCAGCATTTTCAACTGGTGCAAAAAGATACGCATATTCTGATGCCGTCGCTGGATCTACCGTACGTTGCCAACCGTATACATAATCAGCTGCTGTGACAGGCTCCCCATTTGACCATTTTGCGTCTTCACGCAATTTGACTTTATAAGTCAATCCATCTTCACTCACTTCAGCCAATTCACTGGCACCGGCTGGTTGAGGTTTACTATCTTCATCCAAACGATAGATTCCTTCATACACATTATTTAGTGCAGTAAAACTGATTGTATCTGTTGCAACCGATAAGTCGGCTGATGGCATTTCTTGAGGTACTACTAAGTTGAAGACGCCTCCTCCATCTGCTGATCCACTGCTTGAAGAACCACTACCACTTGTATCTGCGCTGCTGCCACCATAACAACCAGCAAGCACAAGCCCACATAAGGCCACAACTCCAAAAGTTAAATTCTTTTTCATCTTCCGTACCCCTCTATCGAAATTTTCAGAATAATTAGTATTTTCTGAGTTGTTTATGAGTTTAATGAATAATTATTAAATTTGCAACAGTTTTTTTTGCTTTTTCTAAAAAATAATGTCTTTTCCATGAACGTTTTATTATTTTTTTCTAAAAAAACTAGATAAATCAAGGTTTTTTAACTAGTGCTCTTTCGAATAAAATAATCATAAAAAAATGGTCTTCATTAGAACATTCGATATGAATGTTCGGTTTTTGCCTAAAAAAAGAGCCTCCGCATACGGGGAGGCTCGCTTGTTTTATTCGATTAAACAAAAATTTTAGTGTTTCGTTCATTGATTCATTTCTCCAAGCCGTTTTGCCAGAATGATATCTGGTTGATTGATCCCATTTGCATCAGGAATCACTCCAACGACTTGATAACCCATTTTTTCATAAAATGTATAAGGATGCTTGTTGATGGTTTCGATTGATTTCAGTTTATCTAATGGATGATCAAAAAGATCTGTATGACTAAGACTTGTGTCTCCATCCATATCATCTGTTCCTAAGTAAACCGTCACACCACCTTTAGAGGTGATTTCTTTCTCCAAATAGTCAACTAAGCGGCTACCGACATACTGCTTTCGATAAGAAGTTTCTACTACTAGAGGGTGAATTTCCCAACCAGTCATTCCATATTGCGGAATCGCACCGATAAAACCAACCAAACGATCTTGTTCAACCGCTGAGACGGCGATTCGATCCGTCGCTAGTAGTTGCTCGACTTCTTTCATTGGTTGTTCGCCGTAATCCTTCGGCCAAGTCAATCGCAAAAGGTCAGCTAGCTGATCCTTCAAACCAATATTTCTACGATCAAATTCACTGATGATCATCCTATTCCCCTCCATTCCAATTTCAGCCTATTCTATCAGCCAAACGGGGAAAAGAGAAGGAAAGAAAACTTAACTTTAAGAATATTTATTTTGCTACAGTTTTTTCTTTTTTCATTTGTTTGCTACGCAATTGCCCACAAGCTGCATCAATATCTGTCCCATGTTCTTTGCGAATCACACAATTGATGCCGTTCTTTTTCAAGACATCATAAAATTTCAATACATCCGCTTTTGGACTTCTTGAATATTGATCATGTTCACTTACTGGGTTGTAAGGAATCAAATTGACATAAGTTAATTTTTTCTTGTCTTTCAACAGATCAGCAAGTTGTTGCGCATGTTCTGGACGATCATTTACTTGATTCAGCATAATGTACTCAAACGTGATCCGGCGGTTGGTTTTCTCCAAGTACTCATCCACTGCTTCCATCAATTTTTCGATTGGAAAACGGCGATTAATGCGCATCATGGACGTACGTACTTCATTATTTGGTGCATGTAATGAAATTGCTAAGTTGACTTGTAATCCATTTTCAGCAAACTCTTTGATTTTGTTTGCCAACCCACTAGTTGACACTGTGATGTGACGAGCACCGATTGCTAAACCTTTGGCATCATTGATGATATGCAAGAAATCCATGACATTGTCGTAATTGTCGAACGGTTCACCGATCCCCATCACCACGACATGGGAGACTCGTTCCCCCAGTTGACGTTCATCAAAGTAATGTTGGACCATCATGATCTGAGCCACGATCTCCCCCGCAGTCAAGTCTCGGTTTTTCGTTAATAAACCACTGGCACAAAAAGTACAGCCAATATTACATCCGACTTGTGTAGTTACACACACAGACAAGCCATATTCTTGTCTCATCAACACCGTTTCGATCATATTTTTATCTGGCAACTCAAACAAGTACTTGACTGTCCCATCACTTGCCTCTTGCACAATCACTTGTTTCAATGGATTGATCTCAAAATTTTCTGATAGTTTTTCAATCAAGCTTTTTGAAAGATTCGTCATTTCTTTAAAGCTTGTGACACGCTTTTGATAGAGCCATTCCCATACTTGTGAGGCACGGAATTTCTTTTCACCATGTTCTAAAAACCAAGCAGTCAATTCTTTATTTGTTAAGCTATAAATGGATTGTTTTTCCACGATTATTCCCTCTTTTTTTCAAAGTATCGCTACATACTATAACTGATTCCCTTTATTAATGCAATAGTTCACAAAAGAAACTAAATAATCGTTAAAAACTTATACTAAATCTTATTTAGGCTATGCATGAGTATCATGCAACTCATCGTATTCTTCTACTGATTTTTCTGGATCCAAAATCATCCATTCAATAAAGATAAACCCTAAAATCGACAAGGTTGCTGGAATGATCAAGAAAAACTAAATAAAAGAGACGAACCATACCCGACATCTGAAATGATCAGTCCAACCACTTTTTTCGAGCCTGATGCTCTTGAAAGCAATAATTACAAGGTCAAAGTAAAAGCGATTACACTTATCGTACTTAGAATCGATCAAAAATAATTCCATAAAAAATGCCCCAAATACGTGTCACATAGATGAATTGTAACTTTTAGCTTATCATTATTTAGTGGGTATAATTTTATTATGTATGTTTTGTTAATTCTTGTTTTTTACACGAAACAGATATTTTTATGAACTAAACGCAAAATAAAAGCAAAAAATCAATTCGATAAGAAAAGATTTCTTGCTTTCATTTTATATTTCCTGATTTTCAGATGATGATTGATCCATTGACTCTTCCACTTGCTCAATAAAAACTTTTCGAGGCTTACTGCCTTCTGAAGGACCCACGACGCCGTGAGCTTCCAGCTCATCGACTAAACGGGCTGCTCGATTGTAACCAATTCTGAAACGACGTTGCAATAAAGAAATACTTGCTGTTTGCATTTCAATGACTAATGCTTTTGCCTCTTCAAATAGTTCATCTTGAGGTTGTTCTGCTGAACCAGCCGATTCAACTTCATCCGTTGGCATCATTTTTTCTTCGTAATTGGCTTCTTGTTGATCGGTGACAAAGTTGACCACACGTTCCACTTCATGATCTGAAATGAAGGCTCCTTGAACACGGATCGGTTTGTTCTCACCCATTGGTAAGAAGAGCATATCCCCTCGTCCTAAGAGCTTTTCCGCCCCATTAGAATCAATGATCGTTCGTGAATCTGTTCCGCTGGAAACAGCAAACGCCATTCGTGAAGGCACATTGGCTTTGATAATTCCGGTGATAACATCCACACTTGGGCGTTGTGTTGCCAAGATCATATGGATACCTGCGGCACGAGCCATTTGCGCTAACCGGATGATCGCATCTTCGACTTCGTTGCTTGCAACCATCATCAGATCCGCCAATTCATCAACAATGACGACGATAAATGGTAAGGTCGGATGTTTGGTTCCATTTTCTAGATTTTTTTGTTGGACAAATTCATTGTACCCAGAGATATTTCTCACACCAGTTGCAGCAAACTTCTCATACCGTTCCTCCATTTCCTGAACGACTTTTTGCAACGCTTGTGCTGCTTTTCTAGGATTGGTCACAACTGGCGTCAACAAATGCGGGATACCATTATACATATTCAACTCGACCATTTTCGGGTCGATCATCATCAGTTTGACTTCATGAGGTTTTGCTCGCATCAAGATACTTGTGATGATACCGTTGATCGCCACTGACTTCCCACTACCAGTCGACCCGGCAACGAGCAAGTGAGGCATTTTCGATAAATCAGCCGTTTGGACACGACCCGAAACATCTCGTCCTAAAGGTACTTCCAATAGCTTGTCTGGATGATCCGGTTGGGCTTCGATGATCTCTCTAAACGAAACCATACTGATCTTGCTATTCGGCACTTCGATCCCAATCAATGATTTCCCAGGGATTGGTGCTTCCATACGAACATCTTTTGCGGCTAGAGCTAAGGCAATATCATCCGTTAAACTAACGATTTTACTTACTTTTACTCCGACAGCTGGTTGAATCTCAAACTTCGTCACAGATGGTCCTAAACTTGCTTTGACGACTTTCGCATCGACACCAAAACTTTGGAAAGTTTGTTCTAATACGCCAATGTTCTTTTCAATTTTCTTGTACTCATCACTTTGATCCACGGTTTGCGCTGAGTCTAATAAATCGATTGAAGGTAGTTCGTATGCTTGATTTTCTTCTTCTGCTTCGATCTCAAATTCTAATGCAGTGCCATCATCTTCAAATAACTCATCTTCGGAAGACTCTTGTAATTGACTCATCTCATCCTGTTTAGGACGTTCCATAACAGGAGGTTGGACATTTCCTTGGAAACTGTCAATCGGCACAAAACTTAATTGTTCAGGTTCACTTTCTTCATAAATAGGAGAAGTTTCCTTTTGGACCTGATTCTTTTGACGAGTGGCTCGCTTTTGTTCCATTTCCGTCGCTTCAGCTTCGGCTGCTTCTTTCGCAGCAAGACGTTTCGCTTCTTTCGCTTCTGCTCGTTGCTTTTGCCGCTCTTCTTTCGCAGCTTGTTTGCGTGCCTGCTTTTCTGGGTCGCCTTCTAACAGTTCTTGGAATCGATCGCCCATGACTTGTAAGGCATTCAATAATTGATGCCCCTCAACATTACTGAATAATACTGCTCCGCCAATAATCAATAAAACAGCTACGAAATAACTTCCCGGTTGAGCAATCAAAAAGAATGTCAGATTATAAATAAATGCACCTAGCATACCACCACCGACATTCGTGGTGATTTGGCTTTGACGAATATCTGCCGATAGTAGATCCCAAGTCGTTCCAATGATATTGGGTTCTCCGCTGTTCAATTTTCCAAAAAGATTGGCATGTAAAAAGAGTAAGATACCTAAATAAAACAGCCCAACTCCCAGCCAACGACGACTCTTACCCATCGTGAATTCTCTATTTTTGACCATGATCCAAAATCCTAAAACTGCTAATAATACACAGAGGATCTGATACGTATTTCCAGCGACTATGCGAAAGCCATTCGCCACTAAAATGCCTAAAAAGCCTAATTTCAAAAAGCCAAAGACGGCAAATAGTATAAAAGCAAAGCCAACACCGATCGCGATCATTTGCTCCTGCTGCTGTTTTTGTTTTTTAGTTTTTCTCTTCTTCTTAGCAGGACGTTTTTTCTTTGCCATGATATATCCCTCTTTTCATCAAGTTCCATTATACAAAAAAAAGCAAGCGAACAAAAGTTTTGTTTGCCCGATTACTGATTTTCTTTCTTTATCAAAAAAAGAAGAGCAAGACCTAGGTCCTCTCTTCTTAGTTAATTATTCACTATTTAATGAGGAAACGCATCAAAGTGACCCTCTATTCACCAATATGCGCGCCATTTTCACGAATCACTTGTTGGTACCAATAGTAGCTATCTTTTTTATAGCGATCAAGTGATCCTTCTTGTGTTTCATCCTGATCTACATAAACGAAGCCATAGCGTTTTTGGTAGCCATTTAACCAGCTCAGCAAGTCTGTGTAAGACCATGTGCAATAGCCCAAGACTTCTGCACCATCTGAAATAGCTTCTTTGATGGCTTTGACATGACTTTCCAAGTAGTTGATACGGTAGTCATCATGGATTTTTTTATCTTCTGTCAATTTGTCATATTCACCTAAACCGTTTTCCGTGATCAACACAGGGATACGGTAGCGACTCGTGATTCGTCGCAAAGCAATACGTAAACCTTCTGGATCGATTTCCCAATCCCAATTTGTACGTTCGACAAATGGATTTTCTACTTTTTTGTACATGCCAGGCACGCCTGTTTCTTCTGATGAGCCTTTTTTACCTGTAGTATTCATCTTACCAGCGCCGACACCATCTAATGGATTAAAAGCATTCGTTGCTGTTTGGTAGTAGTTGATGCCTAAAAAGTCAGGTTTTGCAGATGCTAATAGCTCCTCATCGCCTTCTTCAATCGTTGGTGCCCACCCTTGTTCTTCCAAGAATTTCATCGCAGCGATTGGATATTTGCCCCACATATAAACATCCATCCAATAATGGGCCATCAAATCTTCCGCATTTTCAGCAGCCAAAATGTTCTTTGGATCACTGTCGATCGGATAGTTTGGCGTATACGCAAAACTTGGTCCGATTTTCCCAGGCATATCCATTTCATGGAACGCCTTAATCACTGCTGCATTAGCTAAGTTGGCAATGTGGTTCACTTGGTACATTCGTTTTGGATCAGTCACTCCTGGAGGATGAACCGCTAATAAATAACCGAGTGAAGTAAAAATATTTTGTTCATTCAAACTAACCCAATAGTGGACTTTGCCACGAAATGCTTCGAATAATGTTTTTGCATAGTTCGTAAAATCTTCGATGATCTGACGAGATTCCCATCCTTGGTATTCATCTTGCAATGCTTGTGGCAGATCCCAATGGTACAATGTCAACATTGGTTCAATGTTGTGTTTGATCAATTCATCAATCAAATCCATATAGAAAGCTAAGCCTTCTTGATTGATCTCGCCGCGGCCAGTTGGAAAAATACGTGTCCAAGCCACAGAGAAGCGATACGTTTTCAAACCTTGTTCTTTCATTAAGGCGATATCTTCTTTATAACGATGATAATGATCAACAGCTAAGTCGCCATTTGTTCCTTTAAATGTCTTACCCGGAATACGAACAAAGCGATCCCAAACGGACTCACCTTTTCCGCCTTCTTGCCATGCGCCTTCTACTTGATAGGCAGCTGAAGCAGACCCCCAAAGAAAATCATCAGGAAATGCAGTTAATTTTTGGTGTTCCATGAACATCTTCCTTTCCTAGTTCAATCTTTACCTCTTTAGAATAACACGAAACCCTTTTCATTACCAAGTAGATTTTTGACATTTACAAATAAAAGTCTAGTCATTTAAAAAATAAGTCCGAAACAAACAAAAAAAGTGGTGCAGCAGATGCTGTTCCACTTTTTTGACTTCCCCTATGATTCGATCCTTCATGTCATCCTGTCACCTATTCTGGTGTGACATCTTCACCAAACCACTTCTCTGAGATCCTGCTAAATTTTCCGTTTCTAACCAATTCAGCTATGCCGTCATTGACTTTTTCCACAAGTATTTCGTCATTTTTTCGCGCACCGACAGCAAAATCTTCTCCATCAAAGTCCCCTTTGATCACATTGAAATTATCTAATTCGTCTCGTATGTTCAAAAAATACTCGGCATAGACTTTATCGATCAACACACCATCTGTACGGCCACTTTTCAAATCGATCAATGCTTCATTAAAACTTGCGTACAAAACTGCCTCTTGATTTTTCACATAGTCTTTGAGTATTTCTGGATGTCTGACAAACATATCATAACCAGAAGAACCGTTTTGTGCGCCTAAGATTTTGTCTTGCATTTGTTCAAAGCTTGTAATGCCAGAAGTTTTTGGTGTGATCAGCACTTGATCATTTTTCATATATGGTTTTGTAAACAAGACCTTTTCTTCACGTTCTGGCGTTTTTGAATACCCGTTCCAGATCAGATCAATTGTTCCGTTGTTTAATTCGAACTCCTTCATTGACCAGTCAATTGGTTGGAACTCAACAGTAATGCCATATTCATCAAAGACAGCTTTCGCTAACTCAATATCAAATCCTGTCAATTTGCCATCTTTATCACGAAAACCCATTGGTACAAAGCTGTCGTCCAGTCCTACGATAATCTTTTTTTCTTGATTGATTCTTGACCAGCTTTCTGTCGCTGTCCGCTCATTCGTGCAGCCAGTTAAAAAGAAAAAACCAATCAAAGATAAAATCAAAAAGCTGAATTTTTTCATTTTCTCCCCACCGCTTTCCTACTTACTTGGCATAACTTTGATCAATTGATCCCCAACGTTTTCAGCAAAGACTAAATCGTGGGTCACGATGATTTGTGTCACGCCCTCTTCTTTTAATGAAAGAATCAACTTCTCTACTTGTTGGCGTAACTCTGGATCTAATGCACTCGTCGGTTCATCATAAGCTAGCACTCGCGGGTTCATCGCTAACGCACGAGCAATGGCCACACGTTGTTTTTGTCCCCCAGATAATTGATAAGGATAATTTCCTAATAAATCACGAATCCCTAATGAGTCCGCTAATTCTTCCGCCTTTTTGGTGTATTCTTCTTTACTTTGTTTCAACACCATTTTAGGTGCCAAAGTGATGTTATCAAAAATATTTAAATGCGGAAAAAGTTGGAAATCTTGAAAGACGACGCCTACCACTTGTTCTTTCGTTTTCAATTCGAAAGGGTCAAATTTCGTGCCATCCAGGTAAAGCTCGCCACTGTCGGCTTTTTCTAAACCGGCTAAAATCCGTAACATCGTTGTTTTACCGCCTCCTGACGGTCCACCGATCGCTAAGGTTTGCCCTTCTGGGATTACTAAGTCAAAATCTTTGATCACTTGTTTGTCACCAAATGATTTACTAATCTTTTTTAATTCAATCATCGCTGTTCCCTCCTCGTTTCTTAGCGGTAATAATTTAATTTTTCTTCAATTTGCTTCAACACGATCGTCAGCACTCCTGTTAGCGCTAGATAGATCAACGCCACGCCAAGCAACGGAAGTAAACTTGCGTCTCTCTCCATCGCGATCTTACCAGCTCGCATCACATCACCTAAACCTAAGATGTAGATCAACGAAGAATCTTTCACTAGATTGATGACTTCATTGCCGACAGAAGGTAACACGATTTTTGTTACTTGCGGAATAATGATTCTTGTCACTGTTTGGAAAGGACTCAACTGTAAGACTTGTGCTGCTTCATATTGCCCTTTAGGAATCGACTGGATACCACCACGGAAAATTTCTGCAAAATAGGCAGCATAATTTAAAATGAATGCGATCAAGGCAGCTTCGAAGCGATCAAACACGATCCCGATCGTTGGCAAGCCGTAGAACACGAAGATCAATTGTAACAATAGCGGCGTTCCTCGCATGATCCAGACATACGTTTGTACGAAATAACGGATTGGTTTAAAATGTAACGACAACCCTAAGGCTAAAATAATTCCTAATGGTAAAGAACCAATCAAGGTAAAGGCAAATAATTTCAAGGTTGTCAGTGCCCCTACTAACAACTGTGGCATCACTTCTAATAAATCATTCATTTTCTTTTCCTCCTCTTTTCTTTAAAGGGGTACATTGTTAGCTGTCCCTTCCAACCACATGAAAAACAAAAAAAGTCCTTTGATCCGAAGACCAAAGGACGCAAAATACGTGGTTCCACCTTTTTTTATTAGTTTCTCGCAAAACTAACCTTATCTGGTCGTCTAACAACGACCGCAGCTGTAACGGGCTTCCCGGATTTCCTTACTGGCTGTTCAGAAAATCGACTCCAAGATGTGTTTCACAATCAGTTATTGCCTCTTCTCACCAACCAGAGACTCTCTTCAAACACTTAATTGCTACTCTTCTTTTCGATGTCTTTTATTTAACTTAATGAGTAATTTACCCGATTCATTTTTATTTGTCAATCTTTTTTGTGCTAAAATAAATAAAAAATGAATGGAGGATTGTTTTTTATGTGTCATGCCACGAAACAAGAGGCCTATGAATTGCTGGATCTATTGGCAATCAATTACCATGAAGTGAACCACCCAGCCATTACTTCTGTTAAAAATCTAACGTTTACTTTGCCAGGTCCACAAGTCAAAAATCTTTTGGTCAAACCAAAGAAAGGTAAACAAATTTATTTTGTCGTCTTACCTGATGAAAAACAAGCCGACTTGAAATTATTGGCAGAACAGTTGAATGAAAAACGATTATCGTTTGTGCCAGAAGACCAAGTCAAACAGTTGTTGCATGTTCCGCCAGGCACCGTCAATCCATTTGCCTTAGTCAACGATTTAGAAAACGAGATCCAAGTCGTCATTGACTCCTCGATCGATCGCAATGATACCGTTGGCTTTCATCCAAACAGCAACACCAGTACCATCATATTTCCCTTTGCAGATTTTGAACGACTACTCACTCATGTAAATCATCTACCAAGATATGAAGTCTTGTAACTCAATGATCTTTCATCGCAGCTTTTAAGGCTGCTGCTAGTGGGCTTTCTTCCGGTTCTTCTGCTTGAGAATATTTCTTCATCAAGCGACGTTCTTCATGTTTCGTCATTTTTTTCTTCTGCTCTTTTTTCCCTAGCATTTTCTCTGTCGTCCCATCAAATTTACAACGGAAGTAAGCCCCGTTCTTGCCTTCAATGATCTCCATTTTGCGATGACATTGCGGACAACGATGGTTGGAGACTTTCGGATCTTTGCGACGGCGATAGTTACAATCTTGGTTTGTACACACATAGATTTTGCCATCTTTCGTGTTCTTCTCACGGAGATTCGAGCCACAATCCGGACATTTCTTTTGTGTAATCGAAAAATCTTGATATTGTTGTTTACTTGTTTTGATTTCTTGGACAAGTCGCTTCGTTTCTTTTTCGATGGATTGCAAAAAGACATTCGCTTGTTTTTTCCCAAGCGCGATCGCTTCTAAATCTCTTTCCCAACTTTCAGTCAAATCTGGTGTCACAAGTGATGGATTGACCAGTTCTAACAACTGCTTGCCTTTCGGCGAGACTTGTAAACCTTGGGGTGTGCGTTCCATTAATTCGGATTTGATCAATTTTTCAATGATCTCCGCACGAGTCGCAGGCGTGCCTAAACTGTGTTTTTCCATTAAGCCTAACAAACTTGCTTCCGTCAAAGGTTTCGGCGGTGCCGACAATTCTTTTTTGATTGTAAAATCAGGTTGGATGCGCATGTCTTTTTTCCAGTCAAACGAATCCACATGACTTTCCGCAGACGTTTTCCAGCCAGCTTCCAACACCCGGTTTTGGCGAAAAACAAATTGTTCGTTACCAAATACGACAGTGATTTTTGTTTGACTGATTTTATGTGGTTCTGCAAACAAGCCTAAGAAACGTGTCACGATCATTTGATAGATTTTTTGTTCTTCGTTGCTTAGTTTCTCATAGCGTGGACGATTTTCCGTCGGCAACAAGGCATGGTGATCTGTTACTTTACTATCTTGGAAGACACTCGTTTGACGAACCACTGCCCCATTTTTCAAATAAGTTTTGACTTCTGGTGCAAAATCGCTGATGGCTTGAAGTCGTTCTTTCATCGTGCTTTTCATATCATTCGTCAAATATTTACTATCTGTTCGTGGATAGGTGACGATCTTGTGCGTTTCGTATAAACTTTGAACAAGACCTAACGTTTTCTTTGCAGAATAGCCATAACGTTGGTTGGCTTCGCGTTGGATCTCCGTTAGATCATAAGGCAGTGGCGCTTTTTCTGTCTTTGTTTTTTCTTCAATGTTGACTACTGTTCCCTTACTCTGACTAAGGGTTTTAACAAACGCTTGGGCTTCTTCATGGGATTTCAAAGCAAACTGGTTTTTTTGGACCATTTTTGCTTGTTCATTGCCGACTGTCAATGAAATCGTAAAATACGTTTGTGGTCGGAACGACTCGATTTTCTTTTCTTGATTACGCACTAAAGCTAAGGTTGGAGTTTGTACCCGACCCGCTGATAAATTGTCTTGATATTTTACTGTCAGCGCACGTGTCACATTCAACCCAACCAACCAATCTGCTTTTGCCCTAGCCAAAGCAGACTCATAAAGCGCATCATAGCTTTTAGCTGGTTTCAATTGGTTGAAACCTGTCTTGATTGCTTTATCTGTTTGTGAGGAGATCCACAAACGTTTCACCGGCCTATTGAAATGAACGTATTCCAAGATCCAACGTGCAACGAGTTCTCCTTCACGTCCGGCATCTGTGGCGATCACTGCTTCTGAGACATCTTTACGACTAGCCAATTGCTTGATAGCTTTCAATTGATGACCAGTTTTTGGTAATGGTTTGATCCCTAGTTTTTTCGGGATCATCGGCAATGTTTCCATCTGCCAGCTTTGCCATTCCTTATTCAGATCTTCTGGCATCTTTAGACCTAATAAATGACCAAGGGCCCAAGTCACGATCACCTTAGGTCCTTCGTAGTAATTTTTGTGTTTTTGATTAGCACCAAGCACCTTGCTTAGGTCTTTCGCAACGCTTGGCTTTTCCGCTAGAATTAGTTGTTTCATAAAAATCCTTTCTGCTTTCCATGGTGATCGGCTGATAATCCTTCAGCAAAGCCAGTCCTTTGTATTGCTGCAAATCATCATCGCATTCTTCACACCAGCGCTCATCGCCATCATTCCAAAAAGCGCTAAGAAAATTATTTTTGGCGTGGATATACTCATAGTTGTCTTTAATGGCTAGCCATTTTTCTTCATAGTTTTGTTGCGCTTCTTCAAAAGAGGAGAAAGTTTCCTCCATTTGAATATCTTCTTGCCAATCCTCAAAGAACCACCAAGGCTCATTATCACCGAACATTGTAATTACTTGATACATACATGCGCTCCTTTTCTCAGGTCATCTTAAAAACATATTAGTCACTTTCCAAGAAAGTTGCAAGAAATTTTGCTTAAAAGGGGCTTTTTATGAATGATCAGAAAATTCATTGAAATGATGCCTTTTATTTTATTGGTAAAGTTGCAATAAAGTCGTCGATCATCCAGACATAACTTTCTTCTGGAGAAACATTCGGTTCATTGGTAAAATACCCTAAAAAACGTAATGAAAGATAGCCATGAATCATGCTGCGCAGTTCTCGACTTCGATGGACCTTCTCTTCTTTCGACAAAGAAAAAGCGTCAAATATTTGCAAAATAATTTGGTTTGTTTCATGTATTCCCTCTAATAAAATTTCTTCATTTGTATGCGGTACACTGATCAACAGTTCATAGACTGCTTGATTTTGAAAAGCAAATAACTGATAAGTTTGCGCGTATGCTTGTATCGCTTCTCCCCTACTTTTCCCAACTAACACTCGACGTAATTGATCATTTAACTCCGTTAAAAGTTTCGCAGTCAATGCCGTTTTTACTTCTCGAATATTTTTGAAGTGGTTATAAAGCGACGGTGATTTGATATTCAAAGCTTTAGCTAAGTGTTGGAAAGTGATTTGCTGTACAGTCATCTCTTCTGCCAATTCTCGAAAGCAGTCGATGATTTTCTCTTGTGACAGCGTTCGTTTTTTCATTTGATTTCCCCTCTTATGGAATAAACTCAATCCCCTTTAGTTTACCATGAAAGACAAAGAGAAAAAAGACTTGTTGTTGATAAACTACACATTGTAGTTTATAATAAATAATTGTAGATGAAAATTTTCAGAAAGAAGGCTTTATTGTGGTTTCAAAAGTAAAGGATGCTGTATTCAGAAAAAGAGAACCTTGGGAGAAAAATCTAGTGGTTTTATGGTTTGGCACATTTATGGCTGGCATTGGCTTTAGTCTTGTAATGCCTTTTATGTCCCTTTACATAGATACGTTAGGAAATTACAGTACGTCACAATTGAACTTTTGGAGTGGCTTGACCTTCTCCTCGACATTCCTTGTGACGACATTGATCTCTCCATGGTGGGGTCGCCTTGCCGATCAAAAAGGCCGAAAATTGATGTTGTTACGCGCTTCACTAGGGATGGCGGTAGTGATTTCATTGATGGGTCTAGTAACAAGCGTGTATCAATTAGTCGCATTACGACTATTACAAGGGATTTTTTCCGGTTATATCAGTAATGCAACAGCTTTAGTCGCTACTGGCACCCCGCGAGAAAAAAGTGGCCAAGTACTTGGTACTTTGGCGACTGGCTCTGTGACCGGAACATTGCTTGGTCCTCTACTCGGCGGACTCTCTGCTTCCGCTTTTGGGTATCGCCCCACCTTCTTTATCACTGGAACAATTTTGTTCTTCGTTTTCTTACTCAGCTTATTTTTTGTCCATGAACAATTTGTTCCTGTAGAAAAAGGCGAGTTGGTTTCTGCTAAACAAATTTTCCGTGACCTGAAATACCCACATGTTGTCATCGGCATGTTTATTACGACAATGATCATTCAAGCATCAAATAATTCAATCAGCCCGATCATTAGTTTATATATCCGGCAATTATTACATGGACACGGCAACGTCACGTTGATCAGCGGAATCATTGCGTCTATTCCCGGGATTGCCACCCTGATAGCCGCTCCTCGTTTCGGACGCTTAGGTGATAAAATCGGAAGTGAACGAATCTTAGCCATCGGATTAGGCTTCGCCTTGATCGTCTATATCCCAATGGCTTTCGTAACGAATGTATGGCAACTTGCAGGACTACGATTTTTGATCGGGATCTCCGACGCTTGCCTCCTTCCAGCGGTGCAAGCATTGATCACTAAATACTCTCCCCCACAAGCTGCCGGAAGAATATTTAGTTATAATCAATCCTTCCAAGCCACTGGAAATGTCGTTGGTCCATTGATTGGTTCAAGCGTTTCAAGTATTTTCGGTTATCGTGGGGTCTTTTTATCCACATCCTTACTTGTACTAGCAAACTTTGTACTGGTTCGCCATAATACGAAGGAGATCCATAAGCAGGAAGAAACAAGCAATGGTCATGCTTTCGCCAATAAATAGCAAAAAAGCCACAGGATTCGTAAAAAAATCCTGCGGCTTTTTTAGATTATGTTAGACGTATTGCAAAACTTTTGATTCTTGATACGCATGATCAATCAATCCGCCACCTAAACATTCCATTCCGTCATAAAAAACAACGGCTTGTCCGGGTGTGATTGCACGTACAGGTTCGTCAAAAATGACTTCCGCCCGATCATTTTCTAATAAGCGTACAGTTACCGGTACATCTTGTTGGCGGTATCGGAATTTCGCTGTACATTTGAATTCTTTTGGCATTGGTTCATTCGTTGTAAAATGGATTTCGCTTGCATCCAAACTGGTTGCATACAATGCAGGGTGGTGGAAACCTTGCCCAACATATAATGTATTCGTCACAAGATCTTTCCCCACCACGAACCAAGGTTCTTGTGAATCGCCACCGCCACCGATACCTAAGCCTTGGCGTTGTCCAATCGTGTAGTACATCAAACCAGCGTGTTCGCCTTTGACTTCACCATCAAGGGTCACCATATTGCCTTTTTTAGCTGGTAAATAGTTACTTAAAAATTGTTTGAAATTCTTTTCGCCGATAAAACAGATACCAGTTGAGTCTTTTTTCTTCGCAGTCGCTAAACCGGCACGTTCCGCAATCGCACGTACTTCTGATTTTTCCATACCGCCTAACGGAAACATCGTTTTTGCTAACTGTTCTTGTGACAATTGGCTAAGGAAATACGTTTGGTCTTTGTTATTATCTACCCCACGCAACATATGTGACACGCCATTTTCATCACGTGTGACTTGCGCATAATGGCCTGTAGCAACATATTCCGCTCCTAAGTCCATTGCATAGTCTAAGAATGCTTTAAATTTGATTTCCTTATTGCACATTACATCTGGATTCGGGGTACGCCCCGCACGATATTCTGCTAAGAAATATTCAAACACACGGTCCCAATATTCTTTTTCAAAATTGACTGAGTAATAAGGAATCCCGATTTGGGCAGCGACTTTCGCTACATCCTTATAATCTTCCGTCGCCGTACAGACGCCATTTTCATCTGTATCATCCCAGTTTTTCATAAAGATCCCGATTACATCATAGCCTTGTTCCTTTAACAAAAGTGCTGTTACAGATGAGTCAACACCGCCACTCATCCCAACGACAACGCGTGTTTTGCTGTTGTCTGTCATGGTATCACCATCATTTCAATTAGATTCTGAAACATCTACGAGTTGAAGGTCGCAACTTTTCAGTATTTTACATTATACGTCATCTTTCTGAAAATTTCACCCCTAAATAATCAATTTAAAAAAGCGACGTTTTTTAGTTAGCTCATTCTGTACTTTTCAGATACCAAAACTTTGCTATGAGATGAGTCTTATTCGTGATTTAGTTTCTTACTACATTCACCAAAAACAAAAGTAACAGCACAACATTGAAATATGTAGAACACAAATAGTTGATAAGCAATAAGTAAAACTTTCGCCGGCTAGTTTCAAGCTTTGGTACGGCGTATAATCTAATCAATCCAGAGATCACCATCAACAGCAGTAAAGGAATCAAATAATAACTTTCGAAGGAATGACTTTGAAAAATAATCAAATAATGCACATAAATAAATGCGAGTGTAGAAATAGACATCGGGATGACCCAGCCCATGATAAAGAATGCTTTCTTTCTCTCTAACTCATGAAGCGCGCCCACAATCCATACGTACGCAACAGGGAATAATAAATACTCCACCTTACTAAAGCTGACAAAACCTAATAAAGTTCCAAGTACAATACCGTACATCAAAACAAGATGAATGCCAATGAGCACCTTTTTAAGAATGCTGAGGGGATTCTAGTTGAATAAAACAAACTGATTCCACTGATGTTCCACCAAGAATATTGGACTGTTCCAAATAACCAAAAAAATTTGAAAACAAAAACTAAACTTCCCAATAGAAAACAAAGCGCCAATAGATAGAACGAAATATATTTATTCGGCATACTTTTTTTACAAACATTCCACTCACTCCTTTTTTCAACGATTACGATCATAGCTTACTAGAAATAAACTCAATCACACGCATCAAACTCATAGCGGTCGCAAATCCATAATTTACGACTAAGAGAAATCCTTTCTGATATTTACCCATCGTAAGACAGTTCGTAAAATAAATCCCCATAAGTCCAGGAATTACCATGTACAGGACAAATGCAAAACTTGAAAGTTGATCTTCTCGATATAGAAAGCTCCCTATCATAAAGAAGGTAGACAACAGCATCGACAAACTGAATCCTGTTTTATGGAATTTCATGGTGATCTCCTATTCAACTTTTATTTATTGTAGCGTGATGGCGTTTTTTTCTATTTACAGTTAATGTTCATTTCATAAATAAATAGAGACTTAACTAAAGGAAAATAACCAACCGTAAATACAGCTAAAGTTCAAAAAAATGACTAAGTTTTTTAAGGCTTTACTTTCAATGAACCTTGAAAAAAATAAACTTATACTACTAAGTAGCCAACAAATCGATGTCAATATTACTCGCAATTCAATACTATATCATCCTCCTTGAACCAGGCTGAACGTAATCACACTGATGGATAATAGTAAAACAATCAATGAACAATATCTTTTGTATGTACTTTTCATTTCAATCTCCCTTTCAAATAATACTTACCTCTATTTTTTGTTCAAAGTTAAAACAATTAATTGAATGAATTGTCCAATAATTATAAATGTAGCAAAAAAGTAATTCAAAGAAATAAGCAACCATTTATAATGTCGAAGTTCCACTTTAGTGGAAAAATAAAGTCCTAGCAGACTTGGAAAAGTCATCATGAAAAACAAAATAATTCGTAGAGCACTCTCTCCTGAAATGATTCCTCCAACAAAACAACTCATCGAAAAAAACATTGCTATAGATAATATGAATTGGTTATTCGTCATCTTATTCTCCTTTAAACTTATGAATATCTGTATTTTCAAAAATCATATATAAACCACCAACCATAAATACAGAAAATGTTGATTCCAATGACAATACTCTTCAGAAATTTATTATTAATCGCCCGACAAAAAAATAAACTAAATCCACTTAGTAGCCAACAACCGTAGACAATCATTCTTTGATATACAAGTGGATATAGTCTATAGGATAAAAAATAATGTCTAGCAAGTAGACATGAGAGTATCAATAATACACACGACAAAATCCAATATTTTTTATTTCGAACCATTTTTTTCTCCTTCTCTCAATACTTTTATTGATACATCTGGTCCTTTTTATTTATAAAAAATTGTAAGAAAACATAGACCAAATCCCATATGGTGAGCGTAGTCGCAAATAAGTAATTCACGACTAACAGAGACCATTTCAAGTACCTTCTCATAGTGATTTTTGTGGTAAAATGAATTCCCGTAAGTCCTGGGATAATGATCACAAACACCAAAATGAAGCCGATATATCCTCCGTAATCTATGATTATTCCCAATAAACATAAGATCGATAAAATCATAGAAACAATTAACCCGATTTTATAACCGTTCATAACTATATCCTCTCATAATTTCATTTAAGTTATTGTTGTTCGGATGACCAGTTTACTTGATAGAACTTAACAATCAATAAAAAATCCACCAACCATAGATACAGAAAATGTTGATGCCAATGACAATCACTTTCAGAAGTTTATTCCTGATTCCTCGACAAAAAAATAAACTAAATCCGCTTAGTATCCAACAGCCGATAATAATGATTCTTCGAAATATAAGAGGGTATTGCATATAGGGTAAAAAATAATGCCTAGCAAGCAGACATGACAGACCTAAAAAGACAAATGATAGAATTAAATACTTTTTATTTTGAGTCATTATATTTCCTCCTTTTCCCATTTTTTGATATGTATCATACATTACTTGCATAAATGTAAAATAAACTGAATAAAATACCAACCACTAAGCGTAGTCGCAAATAAATAATTCACAACTAACAGAGTCCACTCTAAGTACTTTTTCATGGTAGTTTTTGTAGTAAAATAAACTCCCAAAAAGCCAGGAATTATGATTACAAATGACAAAATAAAACCAACATACCCTCTATAATCTATGAGTATTCCCAATAAACATAAGATCGATAAAATCATAGAAATAATTAACCCGATTTTATAACCGTTCATCTAATCTTCCTTTCTTCTAAAAATTTTAGGTAACGCTATTCGCTGATTCAGCTTATTTTTATTCGTTGATCTCTTACAACCTATAGAACCCTCGTTAAAAACTGGATTAAATATCTGATATGAAGATGCGGGGCGAATAAATAATTTACGGTGAACAAAAAAACCGATAAACAGTTATTTAAAATAAAAGATAAAATAACTTTAAAATAAATCAACAAACTTACAAATCAATAATAAAAAAACCACATCAACTTTTAATAAACAATATAATTAGATATTTTTCCCATAAATTCATATAAAAAAAACATAAAAAAATAAAAAATAGGTGTTTTTATAAATTTTCATATGTTATTATTTTATCATAAAATCAAGGAGAAAATATCATGAAGATCAAACTCTTTTTCACAACTTTTTTATTAATCGTTTCACTTCAATTCTCAAATATGCAGGTACTTGCCGAAGCGGAATCTTATCAGTCTTTAGAGGATTATTATGAATTTTTCGAAAATGAATACGCTTCCATTAGGCGGACATTTGAGGAATTTTCAGCTGATTACTACAACCAGACACCTTATTTAGATGAGGATCACTTAAAAGAATATGCACATTCCATCAATGACACGTATTTAACCGAGGAAGCAGAAAGGTTAGCCAAAATTCCACCACTATGGTCCTTCAATATTGGAAATTCTTTAGATAATATTACTTTTGAAAAGAAGCCGGAATATGGTACTTATGACTTGTTAAATACGGTCCAGCCTGGAGATGTTATTTTTGAGGTAAACAGAGCTGATATTCTCATAAGATACCTTCATCATGTCATGATTGTCGATGATATTGTTGAAGAAACATATATAATCAATGGAAAAGAAGAAACCTTTACATATATTCGAACAATTGAAGCGACAAAAGGAAACTTCGGTGTCAAAAGTGATGGCGTTGTCTACGGAGTATTAGATGACGAACGCTTTGATTATACCAATGCCTCCATCCTACGAGTACCTGAAGCAACAGTTTTACAAAAACAAGCTGCCGTAAGATTTATGGAATCACAACTAGGAAAAGGTTATGCCTTACATGATCTTGATGATCATGATAATCATCGCAACCGCTCCTCTAGCCGATCTACATGGTATTGTTCCATGCTCGTATGGGCTGCTTACATGAACGCTACACCTGATGGCAACATTGATGACCTGACGCCTGGAGATGACCCAAATTTCCAAGGGATTGATCTTGAGTCTAAAGATGATCCGTTTGAATCGCCAACGATTACACCTAACGATATCTGGCGCTCCGATAAACTGGAAAAAATCAGTCCTTCGTTCCCTGAATACAATGATTATACAAAGAATATCACTTGGGCGGGAGGAGGTTCCCCAATGGAAGGTGAAGATTTTATTTTCAGTAGAAACTCTAACCTCTATTACCTTGAAAACGACTATCATTTCTTAGCAATCGACCAAAACAACCAACGTCCCTACACCAACAAATCCCTTACACTCGGTCGTAACGCCAGTGGAAATGTTGTTGCACAATTAGATTTATTCATCAATTTCGCTTTGACTGATGAAGCGAAGCAAAAATACGCAGATAAAAATATCCCTGTTGTACCTAATGGTATTGAACTTGCGGATATCCCAAATTACGTGATGAATTGGATCAATCTCTATACTCAGTGTAGCTTTGATATTGTTTACTCAAAAGATATCACGACGGATAGTAATCACCTACGCTATAATCCGACTTATTCAAAAATTGATCAAAAAGCACATCCTTCATATGGCTATTTAGTTAGTCAAGTAGTACATACTTCTCCAGCATTTACTCAACGAACATTTGATTACACGGAGAATTTAAGTGTCTATGAAAATTATGATCTAGCCTATCCGAATCCATTGAATTATGACGTATCCTACACGAAGAACCGTCCGACTTGGTATTACTTCTTTAATAATTTCCATGCCTTGATCAAGCTAGAAAATGGTACCTATCGTTCCGCTACTTATCTACGATTCCATGGCTCTTTCACAACCCCTGCTTCTCAGAGGAACGGTTATGGCTTGAACTATGACTTTACAATGACCGATGAAGCCAAAACGATTTACCAAAATTATTACTATCATATCGGCGTCAACCAATCGGTGGATTACGCGATCGACTGGTTGAATCAATATACAAAAGAAGAGGTCCTTATCGTCTACTCAACAAATATCACGAATGATCTTAAACGTTTGAATGATGATACTGCTTCCGTGGGTAAAGGGCTGAATGATCAAGGAAAATGGGTGAACTGTATTATATAGAATAAGTAACATTTCTTTAACTAACTCATCTACCGACAATAAAAAGCATTCAAGTACTCCCCTTACGAGTAGTATTTGAATGCTTTTTCAACTATCTATCGACTGAATGCTTTTACTACGATCTCGTACTTGCGGTTACATTTTCTTCAAACGTTCCAATTCTGCTTGTTTTTTCTGATAGATTTCTTCAATATTATTTTCAGATAAGGGAGTGCCAAAAGGTAATGATTTTGCCAACAGTTCTCGCTCTGGTGCGTCTACGCCTACATTGACGTCGTTGCCGATGGGTACGCTATAATGATGGATATGGCCATGAAGATTGCGTATTTTATCATTGCCTCCGAGCAACAATGGATAATGGGTCAAATAGTATTGCTGATGATTGAATTTTATGATGACACCTACATCATAAAAGTGAAACTTTTGCTTTCCTTCATTTTTCCACGGATCATGTTGTTCCAAATAGTTGAAAAAGGCCCGACTGTCATGATTCCCTTTGATAAAGTGGATCGTGCCATTCAGTTCTTTGACTAAGGAAAGAATTTCTGCGCTACCTTTTTCATACTTAGGGTGCATCGCGAGGTCTCCTAGATGATAAACATGGTCGGATTCCTTTACGACTGCATTCCAACTAGTGATCAGTTGATGGTGCATGTGGGCAACATTTTTAAATGGTCTCGGCGAAAAATCACTATTACCGAGCAACCGTTCATGGAAAAAATGCATATCACTGATAAAATAATTCATCTAAGCTCACTCTCCTATATAAATATCGTATGTGAAAACAAAAAAAATAGGCAATCAATGCCTATTTTCAAAAAAGAAATTTATTGCTTTTTCTTAGCTATGTTTACTTTGTAATTCTAAATCGTAGTTTCTAGCTGAAGGAACCATGTACAGTGCAATTGCACAAAGTAATGTACCGACACCGGCAATCACAAATAGTTTCTCAACGCCAATGGCATCTGCTAGTGGCCCGGCAAAGATCAAACCGATTGGACCAGGGAGAGACATCAGCGAATTGAACACGCCCAATACTCTTCCTAAAATACTTGGCTCAAAACTTTGTTGGATCATCGCCATGACTAATGTATTGTAGTAAGGCGTAGCCAAGCCGGCAATGGCATTCAACAGAACAAAGTAAATAAATCCTTGTGAGGTTGCTGGCAACAATCCACTAGCACCAATCGACAGACCCATGACAATATAAGAAAGAATGACTACCTGCATCCGATTCTTAAAATGGCCAGAAAAACCAATGATTGCGCCTCCTATTAACATCCCAACGGCGTAAATGACTTCGATCAACCCCGCTTGTCCAACTGTGCCTTTAAAATAGCCTATGGTCATCAGGGGATATAAGCTTGCGGCAGGCATGAACAACAACATGAAAACTGCCCCATTGATCATGATATGCCACACCCCTCGCTTCTCATATAGTTTCTTTACTCCAAATTTAGTATCAGCTAACAAATGAACCGCTTCTCCCTGGATGTCCATCTTGGGAATTACCACAAGAATCAACAATCCCACACCAAGAATGGCACCTAATACATCCAAAAGAATCAAAGCATTCATGGGTACCGCAGCAAATAAAAAAGCACCTAGTCCAGGAGCAACGATATAATTCGCTGATTGCACCATCCCCAATCGCCCATTGATCCTTGTTAATTCTTCTTCTGGAACCATTGTTGGTAAAATTGATTGGATCGTCGGCATTTGGAATGTCTGTGCGACCGAGCGAATAAATAAAGAAACAAACACTAACCAGAGCGGCAAGGTCGACATCACCGTTCCTACAATGGATAAAATAAGTGCAAAGATCGCAACAATGATATCCGTATAAATCAATAATTTTTTCTTATCCCAGCGATCGATCAGCGGCCCAACAAACGGACTTAATAGAACCATCGGCAACATTCCTAATAATGTGGCAAAACTTAAAATAGTCGCAGAACCTGTTTCTTGCGTCAAATACCAAATAATAGCATATTGAACGACCATACTTGTGATTCCTGATAAAAATTGTCCCATCAAAAATAAATTAATATTCTTTTTCCAGTATTTCTGCATAACGCCTCCTAATTTTGTATTCTTTCTGTATTTTACCATTCATTTATCTCATATTTTTTTATAATTATGATTATTTTATTATTGCTTGAAAAACATGGTACACTGTAGAAAAAAACGGGAGGATACACCTATGCCTAAGGTTAGTTTTCACACCACGATCACTGCTTCTGAAACACAGATCCAATTGGAGAAAGAACAAATCCAACTCTCTATTTGTTCAAAGCCAGTAAAAGAAATAGAAAATTCCTTTTATCTTTATTACTTAGATAAAAAGTGTCTGGCAATTGGTACAAAGATCCGCCCAAAATCCTTTGACCAAGTCATCACTATCCATTTACCATGGGATCTTGAAGCCGATTATTTTATGTATCTAATGAATAATCAAGCCGCCGAAGTTGGGCTGACATTAGAAAAAGACAAAGATTTCAAAGAAAAAATCCCAGTTGAAGCAACCAAAAAATTAGCCCCGACGATCGAAAAAGTAACGACTGTGTTATCCTCGTTTGGCTACGGATTTGCTCCGCTTACTGCAACGAAAAAGAAACCTGCCAAAGCGCGTCATCGGTGGACGAAACAAATCAGCGAGATTCCTTTTACTGTGGAATTTCGTGGTAGCAAGGCAACACTTTACTGGATCAGTCGCAATGAGATGTTGATCAAAGCTGGCGCTACGTTATTACTTGATGCCCCTTTGAATAAAGACGGTTCGGTTAGTTATGCCGCGAAATATGGAGATAAGATGCGGGCTGACTACCAAGAGCAGATCAAAGATGGGAAAGTTGTGGAGGACATCATCGTCAAAAGCGTGAATGAAGCTAGCCTATTACTGTATTATGGCGGAACAAATAGTTGGTTAGAACTAAAAGATGCCCAAGGAAAAACATTAGATGAATGGTCAAAAGTTGAATGATTGCTGATCGATAAATGAAAAATACCCAAGCGCAAGAAGGACAGTTACGCATGCTCGCCGTCACATGAAGACGATACATGCACTTGTTTTTCTAGTGCTTGGGTACTTTTTTGTTTTTCTTTGTTGTGTCACATGAGTGCTTAGCCTTCTACTTTTTCAAATAGTCCACGACTGATCATGCTATCCATCAAGAAATAAAACTTATCTTGGCTCATTTTTTGCTTTGGATCTTTAAAAATATCGACTGCACGCAAACCATTGGCTGTCGTGATCGACATTTTCATTGTCTTGATGTCTTTTGCAACCGTGATTTTTAATTTAAAACCTTCTTTGCTTTGTGGTGTTGCATCAAGTGGACGAATCAATTGATAGTTCCCGCCATTTGTTTCTGTAAAGCCATTATCGCGTAATGTGTATCTTTTTGCATCTGGATGTAAACGGTAGCTAACTGGAGAACCGAGTACGGACGCTGTTTGTTCAAATGCCATCTTTTTCACCTCAGTAAGTTTAGTTTCCTCTTTATTATAAAAGTTTCTAACTCGTTTTACTAGGTTTTTTAGCGCTTAGATTGCTTTGACTAAACCATCAGCAAATCGTTGGACTTCTTCTTCTGTATTCCCATAGCCAAAACTGATGCGGATGGATTCTTTCAAGAATGGTGTTCCTTTTCCATACATGGCTTCTAGTACATGAGAAGGTTCGATATTTCCAGCAGTACATGCCGAACCGATTGAGATCGCAAAGCCTTGTAGATCCAATTTCATCAACAATAGATCGTTGACGATCCCTGGAATACGTAAATTCAGTACATGAGGTAATTTATTCGTCAAATCACCATTGATCGCATATTCAATCTCATTTTCTGTCAATTTATCTAAAATCAGTTGTTGGAAGCCCAAGTATTTTTTATTACGTGCTTCTCTTTCTTCCAGCGTTAATATTTCTACCGCTTTCGCTAAGCCACAGATCCCTGCTAAGTTTTCTGTACCGGCACGGCGTTTTTCTTCTTGTTCTCCACCTAAAAGCAAAGGTGGGATATTTACGCCATCTCTTTTATATAAAAAACCGATTCCTTTAGGTCCATTGATTTTATGACCAGATATGCTCAAAAGATCGATTCCTAACTCTTGAGGATGAATCGTTTGATTACCATAAGCTTGAACAGCATCCGTATGGAAATAGGCTGGATGTTCTCGTAAAATTCCACCGATTTCTTTGATTGGTAATAAATTGCCGATTTCATTGTTCCCGTACATGATCGAGACTAGAATCGTGTCTTCTCTTAAAGCCGAGCGGAAATCAGCGATCGAGATATTTCCTTTTTGGTCAACTGGTAGATATGTAACCTCAAAACCCTTTTTTTCAAGATACTTCATCGTATTCAAGACAGCTGGATGCTCAATAACTGTAGTGATTAGATGTTTCCCTTCATTTTGACGTGAGAATGCTGTTTCAATAATCGCAGTATTATCGCCTTCCGTTCCGCCACTGTTAAAAATGATTTCATGCGGGTGGACGTGCAAACTATCTGCCACGATTTGTCTGGCATTTTCTAATTTTTCATGAGCCATCCGACCAAATCCATGAATGCTCGAAGGATTGCCAAATGTCCCTTCCATGATAGCCATCATTTCTTTGATTACTAACGGATGCATCGGCGTCGTCGCTGCATGATCTAAATAAATATTGCCCAATGTATTCATCCCTTTCAAATAGAACTAGGCACATTCTAGCATAGAAATAGCTAGTTACCAAAAATAAACTTAGCCAAAAAGATGTTTTTTTAGTCGATATGCCCAAGTTTCTAGCAAAAAACACCATAAATGACCTAAATTCCGTCATTTTATGGTGTTTCATTTGTTATCTAAAGCTCTTCTCTTCCAAACGGAACAATGGGCTCATTGGCGTGTTTTCGTGGATACGTTTGACGGCTTCACCCATCAAGTTTGAACAAGTGACGATCGTCAAGTTTTCAGGGTGACGGTCTTCTGGTGTATAGACAGAATCAGTGATACAGATATCTTTGATTGGCGCTTCGTCCAAGATCTCTTTTGCTGGCTCTGATAACAAGCCGTGGGAAGCACAAACATAGATATCCTTGGCGCCATTTTCTTTCAAGACTTTGGCTGCTCGAGCGAATGTCAATCCAGTATTTAAAATATCATCAACCAGTATACACGTTTTTCCTTGAACATTCCCGATCACGTAACTTGCTGCTGTCCCTTCGACTTCTTCGTCCGCATGATCAACGATCGCTAACGTACTATTCAAATACTCTGATAAGCTACGCGCGCGTTGGACACCACTGTTCTTTGGTGAAACAACGACAATGTCATCGCCGATCAGACCAAGTTCACGGTAATAATGTGCAAATAATGGCATTGTAAATAAGTTATCTACTGGAATATCAAAGAATCCTTGTACTTGCACCGTATGCAGATCTAAGGTCAATACACGAGTCGCTCCTGCTTCTTCAAGCATGTTCGCAATCAATTTTGCTGTAATTGGTTCATGGGGCTTCGCTGTACGGTCTTGTCTCGCATAACCATAATAAGGCAATACCACATTGATTGTTTTGGCACTTGCACGTTTCATCGCATCAATCATGATCAATAATTCCATGTAGTAATCATTGACTGGTGCATTCGTCGATTGAACGATGTAGACATGGTCGCCACGGATACTTTCTTCAATGTTGATTGAAATTTCTCCATCACTAAATTGTTTGACTACACTTTTCCCTAACTCTGTTCCAAATACTTTGGCGATTTTTTCTGCTAACGGTCGATTCCCATTCAAACTAAAGATTTTCAACGTGTCGTCCTGATACTTTTTACTCATGACATCCTCCCAAACTTCTCTATTCTTCGATAGTTTAACATATTTCGTTCCGTATTTCTGGTATTTTCTGAAAATAATCAAGGAAGTGAGACTGTTCCATTTCCCCAACTTGCAGGAATCACTTTATTTGTGTTTCCCCAATTATCATGGACTTTATAATAACGCTCACCAGAAGCTGATTCATAGTAAGCATACGCAGTGACCCAATGATTACCATAGGTACTACCTAGCAATCTTAAAATACCGATCATCACAGGTTTTCCTTCTCGAATACGCTTTGTTGCTCGTTGCCAAGAACCGACTACTGTACTTCTGGCATAAATCGGTTGCTGTTGTTTTCTAAAAAAGGCTGAGATTCCTGTACTTACTTGGATAGGTACGGTAGGCAAGCCTAAAGGTTGAATCGTTTTACGCAGTTTTTGGATCAATTCTTTCGCATCGCGGGAATCTTTTCGGCGGATATCTGAAGGAATCAGATTGGGCATACAATGATCTTGATAGTAGGCAAGTAAAACTGCTGCCGCATAGGTACCACAAAGATAACCAGATGTTGTTCGCCACTTTTTATATGTCAAGAAACGTTGTTCCGGCAAACCTACCCAGCAATCAATTAAATGAGTCGTCGGCGCTCGTTGTGTCCACTTTGCCCAAAGCTTATCGATCATCTCATCGTCAATTCCTTCTGCATTTATACTGGCTTCTTGCCAAGTATTGGATGTTGCAATGCTTGTTGAATAGGCATTTACCACTGTAACAAATTCGACTGCTTTTCCTTGAGGATCAACGATCAAATAACTCTCATTTTCAAAAATCACTGCTAAATAGTGTCCTTTTTCTTGTTTCCTTTTTAGCAGACGAAACTCACTGATTCGCTCGGTTTTTCCATTGAGCAAGACTTCTTGCCATTTCCCACTTGCTTTTTTCAGAATCAATCACCTCCTCCCTCATTATAAGGGATAGTCCTAAAAAAATAAATCAGATCGACTAGTGATTGATTGCTCTTTCTGATCAATTTTCTTGATTCAGATGTTACGTGTTTTTACTCCTCTTCCGCCTGAGAAACCGATTACACTTTTATTCCTCGGAAATAGATTTTACGTTCCATTTGTTTATTCTGCTTTTTTGTTAGATAATGGGCACACGGAACTAAAAAGGAGCGATGATTCAATGAACCAAGAACGTTTGAAACAAGATTTTTTTGAAGCAGTAAATGAAGCATGGTTAAAAACAGCAACAATTCCTGCCGATAAGCCAGCAACTGGTGGGTTTCAGGATTTAGTTGATGGCATTGATCAACTAATGATGCGAGATACAGATGAGATGTTAGCTGATCCAACAAAAGTTACATCTGATAAAATGCGTCACTTCCTTGCTTATTATCAACTAGCAAATGATTATGAATATAGAGATCAATTAGGTGCTACACCTTTACAACCAATCCTCGAAAGGATCGAGCAAGTCACTTCCTTTGACGAATTAAATCAGCAATTTCCCGAATGGACATTGGACAGCTTACCGTTGCCTGTTGTCTTAGATGTGGATGCAGATATGAAAAATGCGCAGGTCAATGCCTTTTTCGCTTCACCACCCTCTTTATTTTTACCAGATAAAACATATTATGAAGCAGAACATCCAAATGGTGCTCAATTATTGTCCGTCTTTTTTGATATGATGGTCCAACTTTTAGAAATGACAGGCCGAGAAAGAAGTCAGGCAGAAGTAATCGTCGAACAAGCGATCCAATTCGATAAATTGATTGCGCCACATGTCAAAAGCGCGGAAGAAAATGCAGATTATAGCCAAATGTACAACCCACGTGCCTTTACTGAATTTACGGCATATACAGATGCTCTCGACTTAACTACGTTGACCACTGGCTTGATCGGCACACGTCCAGACCAAGTGATCGTTACTGACCCTGTCTACTTTGAACATTTAGCTGAACTTTTGACGACTCCACATTTCCGACTACTTAAAAGCTGGATGATCGTAAAAACGGTTCGTTCACTAAGCAGTTATCTATCTGAAGATTTCCGTCAAGTCAGTGGGATCTTCTCTCGGACTTTATCAGGAACTGATGAAGCAATGCCACAAAAGAAAGCAGCTTATTACCTTGCTTCTGGACAGTTTGATCATGTGTTGGGCGATTACTACGGAAACAAGTATTTTGGCGAAGCAGCAAAAAAAGATGTTGAACAAATGGTCAAGAAAATGATCACTGTTTACCAAAAACGACTCGAAACGAATGAATGGTTAAGTGATGCGACACGTGAAAAAGCAATCGTCAAATTGAACAAATTAGGCATCCAAGTCGGTTACCCTGATAAAATCCCTGCCTTGTTCGATGCGTTCCAAACAGTTCCCGCAAATGAAGGTGGAACCTTGCTTTCAAATGCGTTGAACTTTAGTCATCTAACCCTAAAAGACCGTTTCAGTAAATGGAACAAGCCTGTTGATCGTGATGAATGGGAAATGAGTGCTGATACAGTCAATGCGTACTATCATCCATTTCGAAACGTGATCGTTTTCCCAGCTGCGATTTTACAAGCACCATTTTATAGTTTGGAACAATCTAGCTCGGCAAACTTCGGCGGAATCGGTGCAGTCATTGCCCATGAGATTTCCCATGCGTTTGACAACAACGGCGCGAAATTTGATGAATTCGGTAACTTGAATAACTGGTGGACAGAAGAAGACTTCGCTCATTTCCAAGAAAAAGCGCAAGCCATGATCGAACAGTTTGACGGTGTACCTTTTGCTGATGGCACAGTCAATGGAAAACTGACTGTTTCTGAGAACATTGCCGATGCCGGTGGATTAAGTTGCGCACTAGAAGCTGCAATGACAGAAGACGATTATTCAGCAGCCGATTTCTTCATGAACTGGGCGACAATCTGGCGTACAAAAGCGAAAAAAGAATACCAACAATTACTTTTACAAATCGATGTTCACGCACCTGCGAAACTTCGGGCGAATATCCAACCACAAAACTTAGCAGAGTTCTACGAAGCATTTAAGATTACCGAAGAAGATCCGATGTATCTAGCACCTGAAAAACGTGTGCATATTTGGTGAAAAATTTCTTTTAGGAACTATATCAAAAAATTGATAGTCAAACAACAAGTTAAAAGAGTATAGAGCAGACACACCAAATTGTTTGCTTTATACTCTTTTTTTAAAGTCATATTTCATTGTATCAACGTTTTTTCAGTAAAGAATTTTCTGTTTAGAGGGTTATTTATTTGATTTTTATAGTCAATAATCAGCAACACTAACGTCGCAAAAGCAATCATCAGTTGCATTGCTTCAAAACTTGACACTTGCCTACCCCTTCTAGGGATAAAGAGCTATGGACCATAGGCATCATCCTTTTTTCAAGAGATTAGCCACCATCTTTTCACTTCTCTACCTCAAAATTATATCATATTATTTACAGTAATTACTTCGATAAACAGTCTTTTTTCATTTTGTCTCTATACCAATCTTTGACTCTGATTCTCGAATGGTGGTTACTCCCACAATTTGACTTAACTGGCTTTCAGCAGTGTTCAGTTTTTTAAATAGAGTTCCTGCTTTTTTCCACCCACCTCTTAATAGTTGAAATGAAAACACTACTTGTCGAAAAACTTTTTTTCCGGCTTATTTCATATTTCTTTTTGATATTTTGAATTTGAATCTATGTATGATTTTATATTTTCTTTACCTATCAACTGATGCTACTCCGTACTAGCCTCTGCTCAGATATGAATTTAAAACAATTAAAATTGTAACTCTCCCAGTTTTATAGTTAAAATATATGCTAATAACAGTGAAAAAATTATAGTTTTTAGTAAGATACTTCTGGTTAAAATGCTCTCTTTAATAAAAAAATCTTCCACTCCTCCCCCATTTTTTGTTATCCAAAAAAAGCCAAGCAAAGAAAATAATGCAAAGAGCGAAAATAACCCTGAGAGATTTGGTAAATATCCTAAAAACACTAAAATTCCCATTAAACCAAAAAAACCTAAATTTGCTTTCCCTTTTCTCATACCGATTCCTTCCTTTCACGTATAAACGACTTTATGTACACTCCATTGATCAATTTGTATGTATATATTTCCCATTGTTTCAGTTAATGACCAATAGAAATAGTGGATAAAATATTCGATCGAATATTTTATCCACTACCTCACTCTTTTTATCCCTTAATGATCTCTGCACCAAGGGCTGTTTGAAAATGTTTCAATGCCCAGTCATGTCCGATTGGATCAAAGCTGGCAATTGCATCTTCGTAAATAAATAATTGATAGCCTAGGTTATAGGCATCGATTGCTGTATGCAAGACACAGATATCTGTACAAACACCTGTTAAATAAATCTCTGTAATCCCACGTTCCCGTAAACGAATGTCAAGATCTGTTCCACTGAATGCAGAATAGTGACGTTTATCGATCCAATAAACATTGGCTTGTGTTTGATGTTCCGCATAAATCTCTTGCAATGAACCATACAGATCGCGGCCTCTGGTTCCGACTATATTATGTGGTGGAAACAATTGGTTTTCCGGATGAAAAGCATCTTCGGGATCATGTGCATCGATCGCAAATACGACAAATTCTTTCTCATCAATAAACTTTTTTGTATACTTCGTTAAAGCTGGTTCAATTGCCTGACCGCTCTTTCCAGTCGTCAATTTCCCATCATCTGCCACAAAATCATAGGTGTAATCAATCGAAATCAATGCTTTCATTCGGTTCGCTCCTTATACAAGATGTTTGACAAATTCAATCACCATTTCAGCTGAACGTTTCCCTGCTTCTTCGATGAATTCGTCAAAGCTTTGTGTCGCTGAATGGTCCGCCGTATCACTCATTGCTCGCACGATCAAGAAAGGAATATTGAATTGTTGCGCCGTTTGACCGACTGCAGCCCCTTCCATCTCACAAGCAAGTGCTTCAGGGAAATTGCCAAGGATCTCTTGGACTTTGACTGGCGAATCAACAAATGTATCTCCTGTGACGATCAAGCCTTCTTTTGCATTCAAGTTGGTTGCTTCTGCGGCTCTTTTCATTTCTGAACGTAAATACGTGCTTGCTTCATAATAAAGAGGCATGCCTGGTAACTGTCCTGGCTTGTAACCGAACCCTGTAACATCTGCATCAAAATAGGCAACTTTGTCAGAGATCACTACATCCCCTATACGTAGGCCTTCACCGATGCCGCCAGCTGATCCTGTATTGATGACCATGTTTACACCGTATTGTTGAATCAATAAGCTTGTTGTGATCGATGCCAAGACTTTACCGATACCTGAACGTACAACAATGACTTCATGATTGCCTAATGAGCCTGAGATAAACAGAGCACCTGCTCTTTCCCATGATAAGGGTTCTCCTAGTTGTTCTCTTAAAATTTTTACTTCTTCTTCCATTGCTCCGATGATTCCAATTTTCATTTAGTTGTTCCTTCTTTCTATATAAATGCAACTGCCAGAAAAACGATGGCTAACAATAAAATAACGATAACCAAGCCTTTCATCAAAACAGCATTCCATTTACGTGTTTTTTCTCGTTCGCCCGCTCTTGTTTTCGTGATTGGCTTATTTTTCTTTTGTTCTTTACGATAGAAACTCGCGATCTTTTTTTCTTCTTGTTTGTACGTAGCTTCCGCTTTTCTTTGTTTTTTTAATGATGCTTGTGCTTGTGCTTGCTGTCGTTTACGGATTTCGCTACGTGTGACTAGCGGTCCTTTGACCATCAATTGATCCCTCTACTTTCCTTTGTTCATTGATTCCCAGTATTGAATCGCATAAATCGTTTTTGCATCGCAAATGACTTGATCTGACATCGCTTGTTTTGCTTCTGCTAAAGTCAACGCATAAAGTTCCAATACTTCATCCTCATCTTGTGCGAGAGGCTGTTCCACTTTTTCGATATTTACTGCATGATAGATATGCAGGAGTTCATTCGCAAATCCTGGTGACAAATACATAGAAGTCAAATGCTCTAAACGCTCTGCGCGGTATCCAGTTTCTTCTTCTAATTCTCTAGCAGCAGTGATCTCAGGCGCCTGTTTTTCTCCTGGATCAATTTTACCAGCTGGTATTTCGAGGATCACTTTTTCTAAAGGTTTGCGGAATTGTTTGACTAATAGTAGACGATCTTTTTCATCAAAAGCAATGATTCCTACACCACCGGGATGAAAGACTAATTCACGCTTCCCGATATTTCCATCTGGTAAGCGGACATCATCCACAGCGACATCAATGATCGCTCCATGATAAATTTCTTTTCGTTGGATCGTTTTCTCTTCAAACTGTTCATATTCAAGCATCTTTTCCCCTGCTTTCTTTTGTCCTATAATAACTACTTTTTTTATTTTTTTCAATTTTCTTTTTGATTTCTTACTTAGTTTACCATATCCAAACCTTAGAAATTCTATAAACTCATAAAATCCACCTTTAGTCCGATACTAATTATTAAGAAGGTTGTGCTAAAATAAAGAAGTAGATGAGCAGAGTGGACAATGAATATACACGGAGGTTTTTAGGATGATTAAAAAGAATTGGAAATGGATCGTAGGTTTACTCTTAGTGATACTGTTCTTCAGTTATAATGATGTATCGATCATATCAATGATCTTGTTAATTGGCGCAGTTTTGCTGATTTGGGGGCTTTTTGGTTTTCGTAAAAAACCTAAGGACAAAACAGCTTTACCAAATCTATCTGATAAATTAGCAGCCCATTATAGCGAAAATGGCATGACACCGAGTGAAGTCTCTTTTTTCAGAGAAACGATGAATCAAACAAAAAATGAAATCGAACAACTAGAAAAAAATATGTACGAAACGGCAAAGCTTAAAGCGATCGATCTTCGTCACGAACCTGTAAAAGCAGCAAAAGGTTTGTTCAAAGAACTCGTAAAAGAACCTACTCGATTGCATGATGCGAGTCAGTTTCTTTACACCCACTTGCCAAACCTAGTGGATTTGACAAACAAATATATTGAGATCAATGAACACGAGATCAAAAACAAACAGACCTATCAAAAACTGGAAGAAAGTACCCAGATCATTGATCAACTTGCTTCATTAGTCGCGAAAGACTATCAAGATTTCGTTTCGGAAGATTTGGAAGATATCGATGTAGAGATATCTGTTGCGAAACAAAGCTTAAAGCGTGATAATAAAGATGTACCAGAAGAATAAGCACGTTTATTTCTTGGACTCGGAACACTTAGACATCGTCTGATTGTTTCGGGTACTTTTTCTAGCTTAATCGATAAGGAGGAATTTTAATGGAAAATAATCCACATGAACCAAAAAACGAAGTAACCCCTGTAAATGATACTTTAGAAGATTTATTGAATAATCCTTTTTCGACACCCGTCGATAAATTGACTCAAACACAACAAAATGAAATTAATGCACTTCAAGAACAGCAAACTGCTGCTCGGTTGATTGATAAATTACCTGCTGAAAGACAAGAACAAGCCAAACAATTGGCTGAAAAAATTGATGTCACTGATTCTCAGTCGGTCATCAGCTACGGTTCAGCTGCTCAAACAAAATTAGGTGAGTTCTCACAGTCGATGTTGAATCACGTGCAAGCACAAGATATCGGACCAGTCGGTGATTCATTGACTGAACTGATGTACCGCCTTCAAGAAGCAAATCCAGATGAATTACGTGCAGGAGAAGGAAATATTTTCCAACGCGTATTCGGTAAAGTCAAACAATCGATTTATGAAGTCACTGCCAAATACCAAAAAATCGGTGCGCAAATCGACAAGATCTCAGTCAAATTAGACAAAGAAAAAGATGGCCTATTAAAAGACAATCTGATGTTAGAACAACTTTATCAAAAAAATAAAGATTATTTTGATGCGTTGAACATTTATATCGCTGCTGGCGAATTAAAAATGGAAGAATTGCAAACAAAGATCATTCCAGAAGCCATGCGAAAAGCAGAAGAAACAGGGGATCAAATGGATGTACAGATCGCCAATGATTATACACAGTTTCTTGATCGCCTGGACAAGCGCACTCATGATCTACGCTTAGCCAGACAGATCACGATCCAACAAGCGCCCCAGATCCGTTTGATCCAAAATACAAACCAAGCATTGGCAGAAAAGATCCAAGCATCGATTGCTACAGCCATCCCATTATGGAAAAACCAAGTGGTGATTGCGTTGACCTTGCTTCGACAAAAAGATGCAGTGACAGCACAACGACAAGTTTCTGAAACAACCAATGATTTATTGAAGAAAAACTCAGAAATGTTGAAAATCTCTGCCATCGAAACTGCTAAAGAAAATGAACGTGGCATCGTGGATATCGAAACATTGCAAACCACACAAAATGATTTGATCGAAACGATCCAAGAAACACTTCGTATCCAACAAGAAGGAAAAGAAAAACGTCGTCATGCAGAAGTCGAACTTGGCCATATGGAAGAAGACTTGAAACAAAAATTACTCGATTTAACGCAATAACAAATAGAATGAAAAAACCTTGTATCAGCAACGCTGCTTGATACAAGGTTTTTTGTTCATTTTTTATTTTTCGGTATTCATCTTACTGTGTTTGTAACCATAGCCAAAGTAAATCACTAGGCCGATCACCATCGTAATCGCGAAGACTAACCAAGTAACCGCCTGTAAACGTAACATCAAGACTAGACAAGATAAGATCGAAATGATTGGTAAAATCGGTACCAATGGCACTTTGAACTCGCCTGCTTTTGGTTTGCCAAACATTTTACGCAATTTCAGTAAGCCTAGACTAACTAACATTAGATAAGCCAATGCCATGATGTTCGTCAACTCTGCCAAAATATTTAGTGGGAAGAACCCAGCAAAGAATAGTGCAGCGATTCCAGCTGCATAAGTTGCTTTCTTCGGTGTACGATGTTTTTTGTCGATTTCTGTCATGAACTGTGGTAACAAGCCATCTTTACTTACTGCAAACAATAAGCGAGCTAATGAATACATCATTGAGATCGTTACAGTCAATAAGGTCAAAATCGCTCCAACCGCAATGATTGCTCCTACTGTTCCATGCCCTACGTAACGCATCGCAAATGCCACAGGATCATTTACACCTAATTCTGTATAAGGAACGATCCCTGTTAAAATCAATGTCACAATAATATACAACACCGTGGCGATCAAGATCGAGCCGATGATTCCTCTTGGTACATCTTTTTGAGGATTTTTTACTTCCTCCGCAGCCATCGCTACCGCATCGAATCCTAAGAATGCAAAGAAAACTAAGGCTGCACCGTCTAGTACACCTTCAAAGCCGAATGGTGTGAATGGCTGCCAATTCTCTGGTTTAACAAAAAAGATTCCTACAATAATAAATAATGCAATGATTCCAAATTTCACATAAACCATCATGTTGTTCAATCGTAACGCTTTCTTCGCTTCCAAAGAAACAACGTATGTGACGAAAATCACAACAAGCACCGCAATTAAGTCGATGTATGTACCATTGGCTGGATTATATCCACCTGTTAGTGCCGTTGGTAAGCCAAAACCAAGACTTTCAATAAACCCTTGTACATAACCGGACCAACCTGACGCAACGGATGAAACGGCCAATAAGAACTCACCGATTAATAACCATCCAGTCAACCAAGCTGCAAATTCACCGAATACGACGTATAGATACGCATATGGTCCGCCGATCACTGGTACCCGCGAAGCAAATTCTGCAAAGCTTAGACCAGATAAAATCACAACGATCGCTGCTAAAACAAATGATAATGATAGTGCCGGACCGGCATTTTGGTTTGCTGCCACTCCTGTTACGACAAATATACCTGTACCGATGATCGCGCCAATACCAAGCATGATCAAATCGGATGTTTTTAGTTCTTTCTTCATCTCACTCGTATGATTGAGACTGATTTTTTTCTTACGAAACAAATCCATTAAATTCCCTCCCCCTGATTTTTTGGTATATAAAAAAACAGCTTTACGCTGTTTTCATATACCCTAAAAGGATACCACCAAAAATAACTAAAAGGCAACCTACAATTACAAATATAAGCTCTTTTTTGGTCTTTTTCTCCCCTAAGATAAAAATACCACCTAGAGTTGAAATGATGATCCCCATTTGAGAAAGAGAGAAACCGACTGCTAGTCCTAATGACTTAACGGTCAATAGCATACATACGTTACCGATTCCCCATAACAATCCACTCGCCATATTTTTCCAAACATATTGATCAACTTTTACTTTTCGGAAAGCAAAGAAACTAGCCCCTAAGATCATACCGATACTTTGCGGTAAAATAATCGACATCGCATCTAAATTCGCCCAGTTGACGATGATCGTATAGACACCATAACCTAAAGTAGAGTAGATCAATGCTCTGAATCCTTTACCGAAATCAAGCATTTTATTATCTGTATCGACTTTTCCTTCATCATCTTGTCGAGCAGTCAAATACGCACCGCTTACAAGAAGAATCAGCGCTAAAATACCATAAACGTAATCTTTTGTTTGTGTCCATTCATGGAAAAAGACAGCGCCCGCAATCGTATTCAAAATTAATTGAAAACCAGTGGATAAAGGTAATCCTACAGATACTCCCATGAACTTCATACCATGAAATTGCCCATTTTGTCCGACACTCCACGCTAGACCAGATAAAAATCCAATCAATATGATCCATGGCGTAATCGTTGGATTAACGATGAAAAAAGCAACGAGTGAAAAAAGAAATGCACCGATCGTCATTCCTAATGTTTGTTGATTGGCATCGCCACCGATCTTTCCACTGACTAAACCAATACTTCCCCACGCGACCATTGGGACTAATGCGATTAATAATTCCATAAACATTCTCCTTCTTTTAAATGTCACATGTTATAGAACATATCAACGAAAACGTTAACAACACAAGAGTTATTTTTTATTTCTCACTTTTTTCTAACTTAACTTCATTGACGTTTTTATGAAGTTCAATCAGTCACTAATAAATCCATAAATAAAATCAACTGTTTCCTCGAAAATTCTTCTACTTTCGGGGTAACAGCTGATGGATAACTATATTTAAACTTGTTCAATCATCATTTAAGGTCAACACACTTCTCTCACAACCAAATTAGAATATGTTCAACCGGTAGTTCCTTCAGAAATACGCGTGAACCTGTCGCAATCCCATTTTTTAACGTTCTTCCTGGTAAAAACTCAAGATAGGGAAAAACAAAGACATGGTCGTCCCTTCTCCTTCAATCGAGTCAACAGTGAGAGAAATCCCTAATTTTTCCGCGAGATTTTTAGCGAGGTATAATCCTAAACCAGTAGAGTGAGTTTTGCTCAGACGGCCATTCGCTCCAGTGAAGCCTTTGTCAAAAATCCGTCCAATATCCTCTTTCGGTATACCGATGCCCGAATCTTTGACAGAAAATTTTACACCTTTTGTCGTCTTTTCGATCAATAGTTTGATCTCGCCTTCATCCGGCGTATACTTAATGGCATTACTAAGAATCTGTTTGAAAATAAAAGCCACCCATTTGGAATCAGTCAAAATCGTTTGATCTTCACCTATCACTTCATAACGTATTTTCTTTTGGATAAAATAATTGGCTTGGCTACGAATGACGGGTTGGATGATACTCTTGATCTTGTATTCTTGGATCAAATAGTCTCTTGAAAAACTATCCAAGCGCGCATAATACAATACTTGTTCCACATACTCATCGATTTTAGACAACTCATTTTCTAACAATGTATATTTTTGATCATCGATATCAAACTCGATCGATCGTACTAACAATTCTGCAGCCGCTACGGGGACTTTGATTTCATGGACCCATGAGTCGATATAATCTTTTTGATCTTGCTGGTTCGTGATGGCTTCTTGCATCACTTCCTGATGTTCACGTATCAGTTGATTGATATAATCTTCTATCAACTTCTCTTCCTCTGTATGTCCACCATCTAAATAATTTTGCAAGGGAGAATTTTTTTGTAGATTTGCCAATTTTGCCCACCATCGACGTTTACTCAAGTAACAGACAAGTAAAAAAAAGATTAAGAAAACACCTTCGATCAGTATTAAATAAGCAATCGTGGCCCAATCGACCGTAATATTAGGGGCTAACCACATCACAAAAATCGTCAATAAAATAAAAAATATCCATCCGACGATCAGCGACCATTGATCTTTCAAATACTTAAAAAAGTTCATAGTTGTCTTTCATCCTTTCAGGGAACAATATACCCCTGGCCGACTTTTGTTTCGATATAATCGGTGATCCCTGCCTGTTCGATTTTACGACGTAAGCGATTGATATTAACCGTCAGTGTATTGTCATCGACAAACCGTTCATCATCCCACAACGCACGCAACAATTTTTCACGAGTCAAAATTTTCCCGTGTTGCTTCATTAAAATAAACAACAAGCGATACTCATTCTTGCTCAAATCGATCATTTCACCATTAATCTCCATACTACCATTATCGACATTCAACGTGATTCCATTGTGGGTCATCATTTCACTCGACAACTCACCATAATTATATGAGCGACGCAATAAAGCATTGATTTTAGCAATCAAGACATCGATTTGAAACGGCTTCGTCACAAAATCGTCTGCCCCCATGTTCATCGCCATGATCATGTCCATATTCGTATTACGACTTGAAATAAAAATAATTGGGACTTTGGAAATTTCTCGTATTTTTTGGCACCAATAATATCCATCAAATACTGGTAAATTGATATCTAAAAGAACAAGTTGTGGTTCTTCTTTCTCAAAATCAGCAAAAACCTGATTGAAATCTGACGTTCCATAGGTTTCAAATTGCCATTTCTCCAACTCTTCCATAATCAGCTGACGAATGATCTCTTCATCTTCCACTACCATAATTTTAGCCATGATATACCTCCGATGTTTTTCTTGTATTAACCATATCAAAGAAGCAAACATTCTACAAGTAACAATAGGTCGTGACAAAAGCATTTTGACCTGAGCAGTAAGCTTTTGGAACACCGTTTATCAGGGGCGTGAGAAAGCCGTTCAGCTCCAAGCTGGAAGCTGGAATTAAAAACAATCGTTCTTTGATGTGACCCTCTCTTCTTTCTCGTTACTTACTTTCCGTTAACAAAAATGAGAATACAATTGGAAATCATCAATAGTTATCATTTATAAAAAAAATATTTCATTGAGCTATTCCTAATTTTTTTCTTTTAACGAAGTCATTCTCACAGAATAAAACATTGATAGATCAACGTTTAAAAAATAAATTCAATATCTAGAGCGTTTTCTTTGAATTTTTTTCCATTACATATAACAATAGTAATGTATTAAAAAATGATTAGGAGGAGATTTGATGTTTAGACACCAAAAAGAATTACAGTTTGAGGCAAAACCAGATCGTCCCAATCCATTAATCGCAAAATATTTACAAGAATTAATTGGCGGACAGTATGGTGAAATGAGTGTAGCGATGCAATATCTTTTCCAAGGTTGGAGCTGTCGTGGAGAAGAAAAATATAAAGATATGCTGATGGACATTGCAACAGAAGAACTTGGACATGTTGAAATGTTAGCGACAATGGTTGCTCGCTTACTTGAAGATGCACCTGTTGAAGATCAAGAAGAAGCAATGAAAAAAGACCCAACGATTGGTGCGATCATTTCCGGCATGAATCCTCAACACGCTATTGTAGCTGGCTTAGGACCTCGTCCTGCGGATAGCGTTGGTAATCCTTGGAGTGGTGGTTATATTGTTGCTAGTGGAAATTTACTTGCTGATTTTCGTGCAAACTTAAACGCAGAATCTCAAGGAAGACTACAAGTAGCTCGTATTTACGAAATGATCGATGATCGTGGCGTAAAAGACCTACTATCAGTTTTATTGGCTAGAGACAGTTATCATCAAAACCTTTGGGCAGCAGCTGTCAAAGAATTAGAAGAAACAGAGGGCGGTATTCTTGTTCCTACGACTTTCCCAAGAGAAGAAGAACGTAAAGATATTGCTTATGACTTCTATAACTTTTCAGAAGGTGACGAAAGTAGCAAAGGTTCTTGGGCAAAAGGTAAAGCTTTAGATGGTGAAGGGGAATATCAATGGTTGGAAGAACCTAAGATCGAAGGCAAAGCACCTAAATTAAAACCGGTAACACCTAAAATGTATGGTACACCTCCCAAAAAAAATAAATGAGACTTAAAAACTGATGCCCTATATTAATGGGCATCAGTTTTTTCTATTATTCTATCAACAATATTCCGTCTTCGACGATCTTACCAAAAAATAGGAAAATACTACTGGTAAACAACAATGTCATGTTCACACCAAAATAGATTGCAATTTTTTCCAGGTAATTTTTGATCTCTTTTATTTTAATGTACATAAATGCCAAAAAATTGACGCCGTAAACTAAAATCGTCAGGAAAATGATCATATTTGTCATCACTGGACTGCTCGCCCCTCTTTCACTATATGCTTATTCAAATTGATTGCAACTTTAGAATGATCCAGATTGTACAGACATCCTTCTAATCATTTCGTACCATTCTTGCAAGTCCAGTATCCATGGAATTTAGTAGGATTTACACAACGTCAATATGTTTAGCGCTTCCATTGATCATTAGACTAAAAGTGAGCCTATTCTCTCATTTGCTCTAATTTTTCAGCGAAAGTCTGGGCTTCTTCTTCTGTGCGACAAATGACTATGAACGTATCAACGCCGGCAATCGTTGCAGCTACTTCTGGATAATCCACTTCATCTAACCAGTTTGTTACCACATCCGCACCATCTTTTTCGGTTAAGACAACGATCATGAATTGAATCCGTTGAATTCGTAATACTTCTCGTTTGACCGCACTTCGCAAGCGATCTTCCATCAAAGAATCCGCTTGTTTATTGAACAACGCATAGCGTATTTGTTTATTCTCATCTTGGATTTTCACAAGTTTCAACTCACGTATATCTCGTGAGATCGTTGCTTGCGTTGCATTGACCCCGTTCAGTTGCAAATGATTCAATAATTCCTCTTGCGTACCGATCGCATGTTCCGTGATCAATTGGCGAATCAATGATTGTCGTTGATTTTTTTTCATACAAAAAACACCTCTTCGTATCTATTATAGCAAAAAAACAGGGAGTCTTTCTTTCTTTTAGTTAATATCTGACACTTCGAATGATTTGTCTTGTTCAACAGTTACTCGCAAAATCGTCTTTAATTTTTCTGGCGCCGTCCTTCTGGGATCACTCAGATAGATTTCTTTATGCTCCTTCGAAGTTCGGCGATAGCCTTTTTCTTTGAGAAATAAAGCCAGCTTTTCAAATGTTTCTGGTTCATCGTCGTAGGAACCAATGTGTAAGATCTGCGCTACAAGGCCTTCTTCGATCGTCTTAAAAACGAGCTGACTCGCGAGATCTTCTGGAATTTTGGTTTTGGCTCGCACTAACGCCTCTGCAGCAACTTGAGGAGTCACAAAATCCGGTTGCTTGATCATCAACTGATAAGAAAAATGCTCTTTTAACATCAATGGTTCATTCAAAAATTTTTCTTGCAGTCCCCACTGACCTTCTAAAGGATACACAGTATAAGGTGAGTAATCAGGAACTAGCCAATCATTTTTAGGTGCCATTCGGATCGTATAGCTAACAGCATATAAACTACTTACACGACGCTTAAATTCTTCTCCATTTGGATCACCTATTCCGTTGATACAAAAAAATTTTTGAGCAGGAAGTGTGATCAATTGCGGTTTCTTTGACATACGATAACTAGGGTCGGTTTTTCTCCATTCGATTTTTTCCATAGGCCCTCCTTGTTTTCTTCTTCACTACTATCATAACTCTTTTACATTGGATTGGCTAATCTGGTTGACACTATTTTTAGACTTATGCTAGAATAAGCCGAACGATAAATCGTACAGATAACACGCCTAGCGTGTCGAGAGAGAGGCGGTTTCTATTTTCGAATAGAAATCTCTCTCTTTTTTTACGAATAAATTAGAGGTGAAAAACATGCAAAAACAAAAACAACTACAGTTAGTGCCGGCCGTACTTGCTACTGGGATCATGTCATTTTCAGGCGTTTTGATCGAAACCGCAATGAACGTGACCTTCCCAACACTGATTCAGGAATTTCAAATCAGTACCTCCCAAGTACAATGGGTAACAACCATTTACTTATTAATGATTGCGATCATTGTGCCACTTTCAACTTATCTGACCAAAAACTTTAGTCTGAGAACCCTTTTCTTGTGTTCCAATTTACTATTTATTGCTGGGTTGTTGGTCGATTACTTTTCCCCTACCTTCTTGTTACTGCTTTTAGGGCGGGTACTCCAAGGTGCTGCGACAGGGATAGCCTTGCCATTGATGTTTCACATCATCTTGACTTTTGCTCCTCTGGGAAAAAGAGGAACGATGATGGGCCTTGGTACTTTGACAACCGCCATTGCCCCCGCGATTGGTCCTACGTATGGTGGGATTTTGACTGCTAATTTCTCATGGAGTCATATTTTTCTCTTTCTATTGCCAGTATTACTCCTTTCACTTGGGATTGGCTTATACGCAATTCCTAAATTTAAAGTTGAAAAAAGTGGCCGCTTAGATTTGCCCAGCGTCCTTGGTGTTAGTCTGATGTTCAGTGGAAGCTTAACTTTTCTAAGCATGTTTAGAGACTGGGTTGGCTGGGTATCCTTAATCATCGCCATTTTAGGATTTATTCTTTTCTATCAACGAACAAAAAAAGCCGATCATCCTTTGATCCGACTTGAAATTTTTAAAAATCATACGTTCTGCTTATTCTTATTTAGCTTTTTAGTTTATCAATTTTTATTACTTGGTGTTTCTTTTGTCCTACCGAACTTCGTCCAAATCGTCCAAGGAAACAATGCCTTTGTCGCTGGTCTAGCTATGCTACCAGGTGCAGCCATTGGTGCCCTCTTATCTCCTTTTTCTGGAAAGTTACTCGACCAACATGGACCTAAAAAGCCAATCTTTATTGGTCTCTTATTTTCACTTATCGGGTGGACCGTCCTTGTGCTTATTTTAGGTCACGCATCATTAGTTTTTTTGATTGCCTGTCATTTCTTCTATATGATCGGTATTGGTTTGTCTTATAGCAATATGATGACTACTGGAATGAATGCTTTATCGATGGAATTACAAGGTGATGGTAACGCTGTATTCAATACGTTACAACAATTTTCCGGAGCTGTCGCTACTACGCTAGTCGCTGTGATCATCAACTTTTTCCAAGACCATCGTTCAGATAGTTATGAAGCAGCAACAACGTTAGGATCAAAAGTTGCTTTAAGCGTCCTACTTGGCTTGTTGCTCATTAGTTTGATCCTATTTATCCGCCATATGGTGCAAAAGCCTAAGTAAATACAAAATTAATATATAAGGAGGTGTGGGAGAATGAAGCTCACTCCTCCTTGTTTTTTGTCTCTAATTTGATCAATAATCAGTTTTGTCCATACATTTGTTCATATGAAATAGAAAAAAATCCTTGGATAAAATATTGTATCTCTAATGGTTCTATGAGATGGTAGATAAGTAAAGGAGGTTTTTCTATGGAAAAAATTGCTATTATCGGTGGTGGCATCATCGGTATGACATTAGCCAACTATTTAGACACCTCTAAATTTGAGGTGTCCTTATTTGATGCAAAAGAAGGACAAGCCACTCGCGCTAGTGCAGGCATCATCTCGCCTTGGCTTTCAAAAAGACGAAATAAACAGTGGTATCAGTTAGCAAAAGATGGTGCGGCTTTTTTCCCAAAACTAATCCAGGATCTATCACTTGATGATTCCATCTATAAACAATCCGGTACACTGATCTTTCGCCAAAAAGAAGCGTTGGAAGATCTTGCTGCAGTGGCCGAAGAACGAAAGAAAGACGCACCTGAAATCGGCAATATTTCGCTGTTAAGGGCTGAAGAGACAGCCACGACTCTTCCATTGTTAAAATCAACACCTGCGTTATTTGTAAGTGGAGGGGGACGTTTAGACGGCCATGCCTACCTATCTCATCTGGCCACACGATTGGAGAAACAAACGGTCAAAGTAATCTCTGAACGTGTCCAGTTACGCAAAGAATCTGCACAATGGATCGTCTCTGGTGCTTTTGGACATCTTAGCTTTGACCGAGTCATATTAGCGCCTGGCCCTTCATTGAAGCCATTACTGGAGCAGGTTGGCTTTCATGCCGATATTCGTCCACAAAAAGGACAGTTGATCGTTTTTCAAACACCTTATGTAAACAGTCAAGAATGGCCTGTCGCCATGTTGGAAGGGGAAGCCGATTTTATCCCATTCAAAGATGGAACTATATTGGTAGGCGCAACCCATGAAAATGATGGAGGCTGGGATTTGACTCCTACTGAATCTGCTTATCTGCAATTGATAAAAAGTACAGTGCCATTTTTAGCTGAACCCGATCAGCTTGCTACATGGAAACACACCATGCGAGTAGGTACTCGTGCGTACACATCCGATTTTGCGCCGTTCTTTGCCCCTGTCCCAGGGGAACCAAGCTTGATTGCCGCAAGCGGCTTAGGCTCCTCTGGTTTGACTACCGGCCCTTATATCGGCTATTTGATTGCAGAGTATATCAATACAGGGATTTGGCGAGGTGATCATTATCAAAAACCGATCGATACGTATCTTTCACGATTGTAAATGAAGAGAAAAAAAGAGGCCTACTTGCGTAGCCCTCTTTTTTGACATCATAAATTGATGGTTATCTTAGTACCAACCGTTTGCTAACCAGAATGCTTTTGCAGCATCCCATGAACCATAGCGTCCAGCAACGTATTCTTCTACAACACGTTCTTGGTTCGCTGGTGAGTAGTCACCGTTCAAATATGCTGAATCTAATTGGTAGCGTCCGATGTAGCGTCCGTTTGTTGCAGTGTAAGAACCACCTGATTCTTTTTGTGCAATCCATTCTTTCGCAGAGTTGCTGTTTGTTGTTACAGTAGTTGTAGCTGGTGCTACTTCAACTGTTTCAACAGGCGCAACATATGTATATTCTTGCGCTGGTGTTTCTGTTACTACAGGAGTTTCTACTTTTTCAGTTGTTGGTGCTACTTCTGTTGTTTTTACTGATGAAGCGTCAGTTGGAATTGTTAATTCTTCACCAACGAAAATGCGGTTGATATCGTCAATCGAATTTTGCTCTGCAATAGCCTTTATCAGTGAATTGTCACCTGCAAATTTTTGTGAGATTTTAGATAATGAATCTCCAGCTTTTACTGTATAGACTTCATCTGCATGAGCAGTAGTCCCTACAAACATTGCAGTTGCTCCAGCGGCAACAGTTGTCCCCAAAACGATCTTTTTAATTGAATTCATAGTAAGCTCCTTTTTTTCTCTTTGATTTGTTTCAACGTCACTAACTTTATCATCTAGAAATATTTCATAGGTGAAGGAATTATGACATTTAATGACAAAATCGTCACATTTTTAATATTTGTAATATTTGATTTTCCGAAAAACTAGGACTAAAGTCGTAGAATCTTTATAAATCAACGTCGAAATCGTTTTCTAACTCTTCCGCAGATACTTTTGAAAAACTTATGTTCTGTAATATTCAGAATAATTTTTTTTCAATTTATGGTATTTATCTGCGAAATTCTTTTCGTTTTTCCAATAATTAATATAATAAACACAAAAAAACCAGTAATTGTTACAACAATTACTGGGAAAAATGACGTGTTTGAGTAAAAAATTCATTTTTTAGAACTTTTTTTCTTTTGTAACAATTGGATTGCTTGGTTCATTTCATGGATTGCTTCTTCTTCTGTTTCTTTTTCTAGTGCGCAACTTAATACCTCTTGCCATTTTTTAGGATCTTTGATTCCTAACTTACCGATTGCCCACGCTGCTGTCCCGCGAATCACTGGACGGACATCACTTAGACACTCTTCAATATGAGGCAAAGCAGCACGTTCTCCTAAATTGGCTAAGGCAATCAGCGCATTTCGTTGAAGAGGTTTCCTGCCACGCCATGAACCAGCCAAATGACCGTATTGCTGTTTAAATTCTTTATTAGAGATCGTTAACATGGGGGTGAGTTTCGGATAGACTTCGTCTACTTTTGGCTCCATTTCTGGATGAAAGTGAAAATCTTTCCCTCTATTATAAGGACATACCAACTGACAGATATCACAACCATAAATGACGTTGCTCATCTTTTTTCGATACTCCTCTGGCATCATGCCTTTCGTCTGCGTTTGATAAGACAAACAGCGTTTAGCGTTCATTCGACCATCACCTAAAAGCGCATCCGTTGGGCAAGCCGTCACACAACGCGTACATTCGCCACACCCAAAGACACCAGGAGCATCTGGTTCTAGGTCGATATTGGTCACGATCTCACCTAAATAGACAAACGAGCCAAATTCCTCTGTGATCAATAATCCGTTTCGACCGATAAACCCTAAACCAGCACGTTGCGCCACAGCTACGTCGATCAACTCACCTGTATCGACTTGCGGCGCCAAGCGCCATTCTTCTTCCTTTTGCCAATGTGTCGCTCGTGACTCAATAAATGAAATCAATTGTTGCAGACGATCCCGTAAGACATCATGATAGTCGATGCCCCAAGAAGCACGAGCAAACTGTCCACGCTTTTCATCTCTAGGCATCTTTTCATGGATCTTTGTAGGATACGCTAAAGCAATTGCAATGATTGATTTTGGTCGATCAAACGTCATCTCCGGATATAAACGTTCATCGATATTAGGGTGTTCAAATCCAGAAGTATGTCCAGCAGCTTTTTGTTCTACCAACGATTCTTTCAAATGATCAAATGGCTCTGCTGTAGTAAACCCGATTTTATCAATCCCGATTCGCTTACTTTCTTGAATGATTTCTTCCTTTAATGTTAGTACCATCATTACCACCCTCGATCAGACACGACTATATAATCCGTAATATAATCGTTCTTTTTTCAATTGAACGAATTGGATCTGCTGATCTGGGATTTTTCTTTCTTCCATCCAACGATGTCTAGCCGCAAAAACTTCCCAGAAATTCACAGATACCCATTTTCGACGTTGGTCTAATGCATTGAAAAAGTTCAGCGAAACAGGTTTTGTGTGAAGTAGTTCATGTAAACGGAGTTGTTCTCTTGGTGAGAACCCAGATAGATCCCGTGAATAAACAACATCTTCGTATAGATTTTTTTGTTGCCCATAAGTGAACGTTTGTGGAATTTCTCCTGGACGAGCAATTTCTACTAAACGATTATAATACGTATTCATAAGTTTGCTATTTGCGATAAATGCACTCTTAAAAAATGCGGATTGGATTTTTGGAATCACACCCTCTGTCCCTATCAAAGAAAACAATGCAGGCCATGCTTGAACCTTTAGTTCATTCTCTTGTTTGACTAATACGCCAGGAGTAAAACCGACGGATGAAAGAAAGACAAAGTAGCCAATGCCTGTTTCTTCATCTAATGGCTGAAAATCATCAAATAACCATTTCCCAGGGTATTCCTCTGTTTCCAATTCTTCTGGGCTTGCTATGAACGCTTTCGCCATTTCTGCTTCAAGAAATAAGAGATCTTGATCTTTCTCTTTATTTTCTAGTTGGTTGATTTTTTTTGTTATTTCTTTTGCAATCAATTGTTTGTCTTTGCTAGTAAAATTCATAGCTTCACCTTCCTTTCCTTTCTTTTAACTATAACGGAATTTCACTAAAATTGGTATCTTTAAAACAATAAACGAACGAATTTTTATTTGTATAAAGTACGGAGGCATTAGTCCTCACGTCTCCAAAAACGGAGCAAACGGAAGGAACAGAAGGAATCTCTTCAAAAAAAAAGCGCTATCCACAAAAATTTAAAGAACAATTTTCGTGGATGACGCCTTATTTATCGAGGCTACACACTTTTGCCTCTTTTATTAGATTGTTAGCTCGATCGATTAGTGATTATTTCTTTTCTTGAGATAGACCATCGTGGATCGTTTCGATGTTCCATTTCATCATTCCATAATAAGAATCACCAGTTTCTCCTTCTTTTGCAATAGAATCAGTGAATAGCTCATCATAGATTTCAAGACCTGTTTCACTTGCGACACGTTCCATACTTCTCGGATCAACACTTGTTTCCACAAATAAAACTGGAACATCCGAAGCACGAACTTGGCTAATGATCGATTGCATTTGTTCAGGTGTACCTTGGCTTTCTGTGTTGATTTCCCAAATATACCCTGCTGGTAAATCGTATGCTTGTGAGAAGTATCTAAAAGCCCCTTCACTTGTTACTAATAGTTTTTTATTGTCTGGAATCGATCCAAAACTCTCTTTCGCTTGTTTATCTAATTCTTTCAATTTTCCGATATATGCATCTGCATTTTCTTCATATTGCGTAGCATGGTCTGGGTCTTTTTCAGCAAAGATGCGTGTGATTTCTTGTACATATTTGATTCCGTTTGAAAGATCCAACCACGCATGCGGATCTGCTTCTGTCTCTGATTCTCCACCAGTCAAATAAAGTGGTTCAACTTTTTTACTTACTGCAAAATAGTCTTCATCTTCTTTTTTATTTGCCGTATCCATCAAGTTTTCAAACCAAGCATCTCCTGTTTCCAAGTTTAGCCCATTGTACAAGATGACATCAGCATCACTTGCTTTTTTGATATCTTCTGGCAATACCTCGTATTCATGTGGGTCAGTTCCAACAGGGACGATACTATGAACATCGACATGTTCTTTTCCAACTTCTTTTGCCATGTCGGCGATAATCGAATTTGTTGCTACGACTGTCAGGTTTTCTTCTTTCTCTTCTGCTGCGGAACTGCCACAACCTGCAAAAATAAATAAGACAGCTCCCATTAACCATAAGATATTCAGTTTATTTTTCATGTACATACTCCATTTCTATTCGTTAGATTTTTTACGACTCGGCATTTTTTTTCGTTCTGTTTCTTGAAAAAATAATCCCTTTAGTCGGTGAAAATAAAAAGGCCAACGTAAAGAATACTGCACTGGTCAACACGATGGTCGCCCCAGATGGCCAATTATAACTATAACTATAAAACACACCGATGATCGCACTTAATACGCCGACTGTTGCCGAAATAAAAATCATTTTTGCCAATCGATCGGTCAATAGGTATGCAGTTGCTGCTGGTGTGATCAACATCGAGATGACCAAAATCGTTCCTACTGTCTGTAAACTCACGACGGCAACCAGTGTTAAGAAGAACATCAACAAATAGTGAACAAGTGTCGTATTCAACCCATAAGCTTTTGCCATCATCGGATCAAAAGAAGTGATTTTCAGTTCTTTATAAAAAATAAATACAAACAATAATACGATCCCACTCACTATGGCAGTCATCAACATATCACTTTCCCTAACTGCTAAAACATTCCCAAATAAGATATGGTACAGATTGGTTGCACTTTGAGCAAAAGAAATCAAGATGACGCCTAATGCAAAGAACGAACTAAAAACGATCCCAATAGCTGTATCATTTTTCAAACGGCTACGCTGTGTGACAAATCCGATTATTCCAGCTGTCAACATCCCAAATGCAGTAGCTCCTAGAATGTAACTAAAACCAAACATATACGAAATCGCGACACCAGGAAGTACCGCGTGAGAAATCGCATCCCCCATCAAAGACATCCCTCTCAAAATAATAAAAGAGCCAATCACCCCTGAAGCCAATCCAACTAACATAGATGTAATCAATGCATATTGTAGAAATTGATAATCCATTAACCCCTCAATAAACGATTGAATCATTTTTCCATTACCCCTTTAACTAATTGCCCAATGATCTCCCCATAAGCCAACTGTAGATTTTCTGAAGTAAATACTTCGTCAACTGATCCAGCTGCAATCAATTCTTTATTCAATAAAATTACTTCATCAAAATAGGCTTCGACTTTGTGCAGATCATGATGGACGATCACAATAGTTTTCCCTTCATTTTTCAGTTCATCCAAAATAGCAAAGATTTTTCTTTCACTGACCGCATCGATCCCAACAAATGGTTCATCTAAAAAAATCCATTCTGCGCCTTGAGCCAAGGCTCTGGCAATAAATATCCGCTGTAATTGTCCGCCAGATAATTCACTGATTTGTCGATTTTCATAATCTATCATGTCCACTTTCGCTAAGGCTTGCTTTGCTCGTTCCTTTTCTTTTTTCCCAGGACGTTGCCCCAAGCGCAAGGATGGATAGGTTCCTAACAAAACTACTCCTAATACATCGATCGGAAAAGAAAGATCCAGCTCACTACGCTGTTCGACATAGGCAATTTTTTTGCGAATCGTTTTTATGGAGCGACCATCGAAAGTGATTTCACCGGAAATTTTAGGAACTAATTCTAATAAAGCTTTCATAAAAGTAGATTTCCCAGCGCCATTCGGTCCAATGATCCCTGTAAATTTTTGTGCTTGGATAACTGTTGATACATGATTTAATACTGTCTTTCCTTGATACGCAACCGTCAAATCTTTAACGGATATTTCATTTTTAGACACCTCTTACCACTCCTTTTCGGTGTACCTAACTTTTTATTCAAACTTAGTTTAACTAATATCAAAATCATTTACAAGTGTTATACCTAATTTTTTTGATTTTTCTCGCAAATTTCGAAAATTTTCTGTAAAATCACAATCAAGAGCTATAAAGTAATGGGCGTTATTTTGTTTGCTAGTTATAGAATAAACTTATTTTTTACTTTATCACTCAACTTAAAAAAGGAGTTTTTGTATGGAAGAAGAAAAATTAACTCGTAGTCTCAGTGCACGTCACATTCAAATGATTGCGCTAGGCGGAACGATCGGTGTCGGTCTGTTCATGGGTGCTTCATCCACTATCCGTTGGACAGGACCTTCTGTAATGGTTGCTTATGCTGTAGCAGGCTTCTTTTTGTACCTGATCATGCGTGCCTTGGGCGAGATGTTGTATTTAGATCCTTCTACCGGTTCTTTCGCTAACTATGCAAGTGAATACATCCATCCCGTTGCAGGTTATTTGACGGCTTGGAGCAATATTTTTCAGTTTATCGTGGTCGGTATCAGTGAAGTAATTGCTGTAGGGGAATATATGAACTATTGGTGGCCAGACTTGCCCCAGATCATTCCAGGAATCGTTGTGATCCTTTTCTTGATGTTCGCCAACCTTTTTTCTGTCAAAGCATTCGGTGAATTAGAATTTTGGTTTTCCACTATTAAAGTAGTGACAATTATTTTGATGATCATCGCCGGTTTAGGCATCATTTTATTCGGATTTGGTAACCATGGAGAAGCAATCGGGATTTCAAACTTATGGAAAAATGGTGGTTTCTTTACAGGTGGCGTGAAAGGTTTCTTTTTTGCCCTATCAATCGTTGTTGCCTCTTACCAAGGAATCGAGTTGATCGGGATGACTGCAGGTGAAGCGAAAGATCCACAAAAAACGATTGTAGACGCTGTCCAATCAACAATCGGGCGGATCTTGATTTTTTATATTGGGGCGATCTTCATCATTGTCAGCATCTATCCTTGGAATCAATTAAGCGAACTAGGATCACCGTTTGTTCAAACTTTTTCCAAAATCGGGATCACGTTTGCAGCTGGTTTGATCAATTTTGTTGTCATCACTGCTGCTTTATCTGGTTGTAATTCCGGTATTTTCAGCGCCAGTCGTATGGTTTACACATTGGCAATCAACGGCAAAATGTCTAAAAAGTTTTTGAAACTTACACGTCATGGGGTTCCCTTTTATCCAGTGGTAGCCATCTCGTTTGGTATTCTGATTGGCTTGCTTTTGAACTATCTATTGCCATTAGTCTACTCCCAAACACAGGATTTATTTGTTTTTGTCTATAGTTCCAGTATCTTACCCGGAATGATTCCTTGGATCGTGATTTTGATCAGTCAAATCAAATTTAGAAAGACACATCATCAAGAAATGACGTCACATCCGTTCAAAATGCCTTTTTCTCCTTATACTAATTATCTGTCATTAGCCTTTTTGGCAGTCGTATTGGTCTTTATGTTCATCAATCCTGAAACAAGGATCTCTTTGATGATCGGTTTCGTTTTCTTGGTCTATATGACGGTTTACTATTTTGTACGTGAAAGAAAAATCAAGGAATAGTATAAGAAACTATCCAAAAAGAAGTCAGGACTGCGCGAACGTAGTCCTGACTTCTTTAATCTATCACAACCTGATTGCACAACTGCTACTTACCAGGGACTAAATTTTCTACAAGAGTTTCTAGTACGTTGTGAGTTTTTT
>NZ_JARJHD010000086.1:0-559 GCF_030441955.1 Enterococcus spodopteracolus
GTCTTGTCCGTATTCGACGACCCCCATCACGTTCGTATACGCAGTATGTGGCGTAATTTTGATTTTCTTTGCTTCGGCATTGGCGTTTTGTAGTTTCAATGTCAACTTTTCTGTCGCATCTGGCGCAGGATTTAATTGAAAATAACGATCATTTCCTGACTTTTGATTGTCTGAGAACTCCGGTGTTACATAGAAATTCAACGTTCCTTCTTCTGCCCCCACGCGCATCGGTACCAATAAACTAACCAATAATAGAAGCAGTACCATCCCCGCTTGTTGGATTTTCTTTTTTCGATATGTACTTGCTTGTTTCATTCGTTTACCCCTTCCTTTAAAGAGAGTAGCGCTACAAAATTGTAACGCTACGTCATTTGTTTCTATAATCTAAAATAGCTTGCCTTCCACCGATCCTAAATCTGGATTATACTTCGTCATTTTCTTCTTCTACACCGCTACTACCAGGTGTATTAGATAATTCCCAAGTTAATGTTGATTTATATTGTGTCGCATCTTTCGCTGTCTTACCAGGAACGAATAATTGGATTGCCTCATTGGTCAC
>NZ_JARJHD010000087.1:0-551 GCF_030441955.1 Enterococcus spodopteracolus
CTTTTTGTTGCTTTTCTGCGATCATATTGTAGGTTTGATCTTGATTCGAGATCACTTGTGAGCCAAAGTTCATCGTGGCAGCTTTCATGATCGATAACGGACCTGTTGTTCCTGGCACTTCAGGCTCAATGTCTACATCTGGCCCATCTTCTGGTGGAATAACGACTAGGTCTTCCTCTTCATTTGGTGTAAATTCAATCGTTCCATCCGTAGTGACATTACGTACTTCTTTTGATGTTTCCTCGGGTAGTTCAGCTGCGAAGGCTGTGATTCCTCCGGCAAAAATGGTGGAGCTTAATGCGGCAATGGTTGCTAATCTAACGAATTTCATGTATTTAAATCCTACTTTCTTTATTTGTTTTTTTCTTTTTGTGTTTCCAAAAACTAAGAGTAACGATGATAATCAAAATACCCAATATTTTCCAAATATTCATCTGACTCTCGTTCGTTTGTGGTAATTTGTTATGCTCGCTCTTTGTCACTTCTGATGGTGTTTGAGCGATTTCTTTGGGGAAGATTGGTTTTACCTCAACTTCGGGTGCTGGCTCTGG
>NZ_JARJHD010000088.1:0-231 GCF_030441955.1 Enterococcus spodopteracolus
ATTCTCCTTTCTCTTTCCCTCTCCTTTTTCTCCTCCTTTCTCCCTTCCCTCTTTTTTCCTTTTCTTCCCTTCCTCCCCCTCCCCTCTTCCCTTCTCCTTCCTCTTTTTCCCTTCCCCTCCCTCTTCTTTCTTCCCCTTTCTCCCCTCCTTTTTCTTTTTTTTCTTTTTCTTTTCGGATTTTTTCTCTTTTCTCCCCCCCCCCTCCCCTCCCCTCCTTTTCTTCCTCTTTCC
>NZ_JARJHD010000089.1:0-501 GCF_030441955.1 Enterococcus spodopteracolus
TATGTCAGAGTTAAGGGTAGCCCTCCATACGCTATGGAACTTCTCAGGTAGTAAATCAGAAAGCTTTTTAGCCATCGTCTTCACTACCGATATCATCGATAAATGTAGGAACTTCTGTAACCGACATTTCAGATACTTCCACAGGTTTATGCCCTGTTCTGTCTAAAATATCTTTTGCTGCGTTAAATCTAACCAGCTCGCTTTTAGCTGTCAGTAGTTCTTCCATCGTTCGAATAGATTTGCTGGATAAGTCTTTGAGAAATTTCTTTTCCTCGGCTGTCTTCAAATCTTCAAAATCTTTTCTTTTTTTCCATCTTGAAATAGTTTCTTCTGTAACATCAAGTTCTTTGGCGATTTCTCGTTGGGTCAATGACGTTCTAACCATTAAGACTATTGCTTTTTCATAATTATTAGCCATTGTCTAAAACACCTCCGAACTTGACTTTTTTTGAGCGTATCTGAATACTTCTTCCATATCTAAAATACTAGTCCGCTTAATAG
>NZ_JARJHD010000090.1:0-522 GCF_030441955.1 Enterococcus spodopteracolus
GAGCAAAGGTGGATGCAGATGAACCTCTGGTTCATCGAATAAAACTAATGACTTTTCGCCAACGACATCTACTAATCTTGTGATAGTAAATAAAACAATTGCATGTCCAGAGCTCATTCGAAGCAGATATTTCTGGATATTGTCATAAAACAATTTAGTGAATTTATCATCGTCCACTTGAATCTGTGGTTCATTACGTCTTAACTCTTCATATTTAGAAATGAGGCTGATGAGTTCCATATTTGAAAAGTTTTCATCACTACTTAGTTTTTTGATAGCTTCAAGCCAGAGTTGTCTTTTTCTATCTACTCTCATACAACCAATAAATGCTGAAATGAATTCTAAGCGGAGATCGCCTAGTGATTTTAAACTATTGCTGGCAGCATTCTTGAGTCCAATATAAAAGTATTGTGTACCTTTTGCTGGGTCAGGTTGTTCTTTAGGAGGAGTAAAAGGATCAAATGCACTAAACGAAACTGAAACAAGCGATCGAAAATATCCCTTTGGGATTCTTGACTCGAT
>NZ_JARJHD010000091.1:0-515 GCF_030441955.1 Enterococcus spodopteracolus
GGCGATCGCTGACCGTCGGCTGTTGCGACATCGAACTGTTCTCGAACAGTTCGCGGTCGCGCGGCTCGTCGTGGCACAAAATGACGTGCAGCTCATCCACCTGGCTGCAGGCGCGCTGGATCAGGTAGATATGGCCGGTGTGCAGCGGGTAAAATTTACCAAACACCACGCCGACTTTAACCTCTTTACGCGGGAACTCCAGCCCGAGAAAACGGTGCAGCGCTTCGAGCTTTTGCGCGCTCGGGCTTTTGATCTTGTCGTTCAACAGCTGGCTCAGATAGCCCTTGGTCATGCCGCTGGCATCCGCCACCTGCTGCAACGTGCAGCCTTTTTGCTTGATGGACGTCTTCAGGTAATCAAATTGCGGCATGGCCACCTCCGTTTAGTATGCTAAACAAAATAGCATATCTTGCTCGCCGTCGGCGACATTAATAAAACTCTTCCAGCACGTCCAGCGCGTCCGCCAGCTTCTTGACCCCGAACACCTGCATGTTGGCCGGCGGCTTCTTCGGCAT
>NZ_JARJHD010000092.1:0-512 GCF_030441955.1 Enterococcus spodopteracolus
GAGCTGAAAAGCCCGCTGGCGGCGATCCGCGGCGCGGCGGAGATCCTGCGTGAACATCCTCCCCAGCCAGTCGCGATCCGCTTTACGGAGAATATTCTTGCGCAGAATGGCCGTATGCAGCGCCTGGTTGAGAAGCTGCTGCATCAGGCGAAGCTGGAGAACCGTCTTGAGATCGCCTTTGTGCCTGTTGAGATGAGTGTGTTGTTTCAGCAATTGCAGGAGGAGCGAAGCGCGGTGGCAGCGGCAAAGGCGCTAAACCTTGTTTTTGAAGCCAACGATGCGGTGGTGGCGGGTGATAAAGAGCTGCTGGCGCAGGCGGTGGGAAACCTGCTGGATAATGCCATCGACTTTACACCTGCTGGTGGCAATATTGTGCTGCGCGCCGCAGAGGAAGCCGACAAGATAGTCATCACGGTGAGCGACAGCGGTGCCGGTATTCCTGATTATGCGCTGCCGCGCATCTTTGAGCGCTTCTACTCCCTGCCGCGCGGAAATGGGCAGAAGAGCAGCGG
>NZ_JARJHD010000093.1:0-510 GCF_030441955.1 Enterococcus spodopteracolus
ATGTTGGTCCGGGTACTCGATCGAAGCGACAACGATTTGAAATCACTAAGATTACTAAACCTCAACACGGCATTATTTCTATTAAATGTGATCATATTTCACTTTTAACCGAAAAAACAGCACTAAATAAAGGACAGAAGCACACCGCCATTTCGGCGCAAGAAGCGTTGAATCAGTGGCGCGCTCTTTTAGTTCCTCAGCGTGATTTTAGCGTGTTTACGGATCTGACGACGGTCACCGCGATGGACTTTTCCGAAGTTGGCCATTTCGAAAGTGCCGCCGATGCCTTGGGCGGAAAGGAAGGTTCGATACTTCAAAATTACAACGGTGAATATATTTTCGACAACAACGAAATTCGTTTGATGCGAAATGGTGGAAGAGACACCGGTGTTGTCATAGCTTATGGCAAGAACTTGGTGGATCTCGTGCAAGAAGAATCAATCGAAAGTACCTACACATCAATTCGACCTTATGCTCGAGCAAATGAAGAAGGTGCCAGTGAGTTAGTTC
>NZ_JARJHD010000094.1:0-505 GCF_030441955.1 Enterococcus spodopteracolus
TCGAATTCTGAGAGCTGCCGGTGCTGGCATGATTACGATCGATAGTGAGTTAGGGACAGCGTATCGTGATGGCACAGTCAATATATCAAGTGCGATCTTGATGCAAAACGATGGGTACCATGTTCCGCAGCTGCGACCAGGAACTAATACCATTTCATTCACTACACAAATCACACAGGTAACAATTACACCAAGATGGAGGTCGATTGCGATATGAGTGTGCCAATTCTTTGCAATGAATCGAATAACGATTACAGCACGCTCGGTCTAGGGTTATTGAATGAAGCAAGCAGCGTATTGGCTGTAAGACATAGAAATCAATTTCCATATCTAACCTTTAATTATCCAATCAACGGACAGTTATTTTCTCAGTTGAAAAAAGGGAAGAAAGTAGTAGTTGATGTTGGTCCGGGTACTCGATCGAAGCGACAACGATTTGAAATCACTAAGATTACTAAACCTCAACACGGCATTATTTCTATTAAATGTGATCATATTTCACTTT
>NZ_JARJHD010000009.1:0-114270 GCF_030441955.1 Enterococcus spodopteracolus
TAAGCTCAATTTGTTTGCTAGCATATTGCTTGCTTGTTAAAAATGTTTGTTGTCTTGAATTGAATCAAGACGCCCTACACATTTGGTTTGTCTTACTTTGTTCAGTTTTCAAAGGTCTACGTGATAAATGAAACACAACTGCCTCAACTTATCATTTGTGATTGCCGTAGCAACTTTTATATCTTAGCAAACTCTCGGATGATTGTCAACTATTTTTTAAAAGTTTTTTGAACTCGTTTTTCACGAGGTCGTTTTAGCAACTCACTCATCATAACTCATTGTTTGTTATTTGTCAACAACTTTTTTTACCTCTTCTTTTGCAGAGACAACATTCCTTGATGAATTCCTCAAACAACAAAAGTTATATTAACATGTGTTTTTCTATTCGTCAAGCACTATTTAAAGTTTTATTTACACGATTAAAATCAGTAATAAACAAAAAACAACAAAAAAAAATATACCATTTATTCTATTTAGTTGTCAATCACTATTTCTGATAAATCGATCTGGTATACTTTCAATTCTGATCCTCTTTATAGTAGAAATACGAAAAAGTCGAAATGTTTTATTTTAGAATATACGATTTACCTCTTACACTTTTTGCTAGTTATCACTAGTTTCTTTACGAAAAATAGGCAACGCGCCTTTGGTAATAAGCCAAAAAAACAGAGAACAGGTAAGTGAGATTTTGATTCTTTGGCTTGTTACTAAGGAAAAATCGATGATTCCAATTGCCTTTTTCAGTATGTAACACAATTGGATACAGTCTATTCATGTAAAATCAATTGCTCCATCAATCGTTGATCGTAGCCAACAAACAGCGCATCATCGATGATGATCAAGGGACGTCTAAAAAGATGACGTTGCGTAGTGCACAAAAATAGAAGTTGATCTTCCTGTTTTTTTGGAAGTCCAGCTTTAATTTTTTTGAATTCAAATGACCATGTAGTAAATAATTGTTCAATATCTGCATTTTCAAAACTACATAACTCCTTGACTTCTTTATTACTTAAAGCTCTACTTTCTAGATCAACAAATTGATAAGATAAGTTCTTTTTCTCTAACCATTGGATGGCTTTAACCGTTATGGTGCAATTCGTTGAACTATAGATTTTGATATTCACAACGTCTCCTCCTATTCTTACGAATACAAGACACTATGTTTCATATAAATCAAGTTTCTTGCGACACCTCGTATTTCTCTAGGAATAAATGCTCGTATTTCATCTTCATTGAATCCAATCAATACTCTTTTTTCATCAAGTAGAATCGGACGTCTAAGTAAAGATGGATATTCTTTGAACAAGCGAATCATTTCTTTTAGAGATAAATCATTAAAATCGATTCCTAATTTCTCATAAACTTTTGAACGAGTAGAAATAATATCTTCGACTCCACCTTCTGTTGCGGCCAATATTTGTCGTATCTCATTTTCTGATAGAGGTTCTGCAAAGATATTCTTTTCTTCAAAATCAAGATGATTCGTTTGTAACCATGCTTTGGCCTTTCTGCAAGATGTACAGCTAGGCGAAGTGTATAGTTTTATCATTTTCTCACTCCTTTTTAATTGTAATCCCATTCTAAACGTAATCTCAAAATAATGCCAGTCATACGCTATCCTCAAAATAAATAAAATTTGATTAATCACATATAATCGTTATTTAAAATACCATTTAAAGGTTATATACCGTTTATAAATAAAGATTATTAAAAAACGACATAAATAATAAAAGTTATATATTTATTTGGATAAAAAAGCAAAGCGAATGTATTTTTACTCGCTTTGCTTTTCGTAATTTATTTGATTTTTTTAACTTTACAACCTGTTTCTTTAATAAAACGGGAAGGTTGTAATTTTCTTTTCCCTTTAAACTCAGGTACACATAAATAAAGACGATTCCTTGCTCTAGTCATTGCGACATAAAAAAGACGCCTCTCTTCCTCAATCGTCGTTAATGGTTCGATTTTCAACTCACTTTTCAGTCTTTTGTCTTTTGCTACCGCACCATTGTAAGGAATCATCCCTTCATTACAACCGATTAAAAAAACGTTACGATAACTTAAACCTTTACTTTTGTGAATACTCTGGATACATAATGCATCTAGTTTCCCCTTACGATAAGCAATCAACCTTGTTTTTAGTTCTGCTGCAATTCCTTGGATCTCAAGATACAATTTTTTCAATTGTGGGATCGTTGGATATTGTCCGACAGTCTGCAGCAGCCATTCTTTGTCACCTTGCTCGATTTCTTTATTCGGTCTTGGCAACCGACAATAGGCCTCAATCAGTGAAACACATGACCGCTTCGTTGGTTGAGCAAATGTTTCTAGCACGCTGACAAATGTCTTTAGTTCTTTTTCTCTAGTTTCTAAATTAGGACGCCGTTTTAAAATATAAGCGACAATATCTTGGTCACTGTTTTTATTAGAGAAAAATTGGTCACATTCATTTGTTTTCAGATAACAATTAATCATCAACTGTCGTAATAACTGTTGGTGTGCTTGCACTTTTATCGGTGTTGCCGCATCATACCAACCGATAAATTTTTGATAAAATTGATAAAAAAGCTTAATTCCGTAGATCCCCGCATATTGGGTATCTGCTTCTAGTACAAATGGAATATCTGTTTGGATCAAACGTTGCACTAATGCTTGTGTTTGTGATAATGAACGATATAAAATAATAGATTCTTTGTATTTTCCTTTGTCTTCTATAAAGGCATATACTTGCTGAATCAACCAGTCACTTTCCTCTTGTACCGTTTTAAATGATAATGCCTGTAATACGCCTGGTTCCTTTTGTGCTGGTACCATCGCTTTAGGTATGCGATCCTCTTTATTGTACGTGATCAATCGATTCGCTCCTTGAACGATCGACGCTCGCGAACGATAATTGGTCAATAGAAAGAGTGTTTTTGTTGGATATTCTTTCTCAAACTGTTTAATATAATCAGGTTCTGATCCTCTAAAGCCATAGATACTTTGATCATCATCTCCAACGATGATCAACTTGATCGGCGAGTCTTTCGTAATCAACTGAACGATTGCCCATTGCAAAGGATTCGTGTCTTGAAACTCGTCGATAAACAAGTAATCGTATTTTTGACCTACATATCTTCTGACATCTACATGAGAAAGAGCATTTTTTAAATTTTGCAGAACATCATTGAATTCAAAAAGTCGTTGCTTTTGTTTTTCTTCATATAGTTCAGTCATTAATTGATCCATACGCTCAGAGATGGGGTGACGTGGGTCTTTTTCAATGGAATCAAATCTCTTTTTGATCAATTGGATGATCTCCTGTCGGGAGAGATTCATGTTTTGCCAATAATCCAATCGGTTAGCGATCGTTTTCTCACCATACTGATCGAAAGAATATAGTTGATATTTTTTTATTAGTTTCTGTAGTAAAATATTTACTTTATATGGTGTGTCTTTAGAAAACTCACCTTGAATCCCTTCGGCAGAAAGATCCGGAAACTGCCGTTTGATATCACTGTAGAGACGATAAAAAATACTATGAAAAGTTCCGATCGTCACATTCGTTTTTCTTTGACTAAAATTATCCACCCGTTTTTTCAATTCATTGGCAGCATTTCTAGTAAAGGTAATCATTAAGATCCTTTGCTCTTCTACTTGTTCTTCATTCATCAGATATACAGCTTTCGCACATATTGTTTGTGTTTTTCCACTTCCTGCACCTGCGATGATTCGTAAGTGTTTGCTCATATCATAAGTGATTGCTGCTTTTTGTTCATTATTGAATCGATTATAAGAACGCTTCTCAATATGTTCAAAAAATGATTCATTTGGCTGTTCTTCCTCATGGTGTTCTTCTACCAACCCTGGTGCTTCCCCATATGCAGCTTCATAACTAGCAATTATTTCTTCTTGCATTCGAAAAATTTGTTGGAGCTTTTTATATTTTCTATCCCAATGGCTGATTTCTCTTTGCAATCGAAGAATTTCTTTCTCATTTTCTTGATTGATCATCTTCCCCATCTTTCTTTTATTTATTTTCTACTCCATTTATTTTCTTTATACTACCAGACCTTTACAAAAAATAAAATGGGGCTTCATCCTTTTACGATCGTTGTCTTAGGAAGAAACAAAAGAATCTCTACTATAAACTGATGTATTTGATAAGTACCTAAAACTAATGAGAACCACAAAAAAGCAAAACTAACTTTTCCTTTACCTTTAAAAGTAAAAATAGGCAGTCAAATCCAAAAATGATTTCCATCATTCAAGATTTGGCTGCCTATTTATCAAAATACTAATTTTTATTCATGAACAGTTACTATTAGTAGCTGTACTCTTTCACTGCACTTGACTTACGAACGACTAATTGCCAGTGTAAATTGTGTGCAGTTTCATTGTCTTCATCTGCGCAATTGAGCACACGAACCATCAAACTGTTCTCATAGATTTTTTCAATTTCTGCTTCAATTGGAGAACAAAATAAATCTGATACAAATGCGTACGTTTTACCGACTTCAAATAGATTTTCATTTTCCATGCTATTTCCTCCATTATGTTGTGCATATGGCACAACTTCTTTTGATAAAAATTTCGAATCTGTTACCTCTATTGACAAACTCACCTTCTTAAAGGCTTGCATTTTAACATAGAAATTACCTCGTTGCTGATATCAGAAGGCAACAACAAAAGGGGAAGGGGAGTTGCTGCCTTCTATTAAGAAGTTGTTAAAACAAAATATAAGAACGTGTCACTTACATTTATCTTCGCAACCTCTACTAATTTTTAACATAAATTTTTAAACATAACACAGAAATATCATAAAAAGTTCTTTTGACATCAAAACTGTTAATTAATCTCACTCTTTTTGGTATAATCCTACGTTTAGTTGAAAATTTAAAGATGATTTGATAGTTTTATAGGAAATTTTTTAATTATTTAGAGATAAACATGTCTTTTATTTTTTACATAAGAAAAAGCATTTCATTCTTATATAACAAATATGTTACAAAATCCACTTAGTTAACGATTTTGATGTCAAAACATCCTTTTATGAATCGAAAAACTTTTTTTGTGTCTTTTCGCTTATTATAGTATTCGGAGGTACGTATAGAGATGAAAAATAAAGTGGTAAATCGAATATTGGCAATATTATTCAACGGAAAACAAGATGAAGAAGATATGACTTACATCCAAGTGAAGTTTGCTCTGGAAGTTTTGCTGAACAACCTTGGAAAACTTGCTGTCGTTTTTGTATTTTCTTTATTGACAGGCACGTGGGCAGAAACAGGAATGACTTTCCTTTCATATATCTGTATTCGCAGATATGCTTACGGTCTCCATTCCGATTCTGAATTTGTTTGCTTACTTTGGACTTTGCTTTATTTGTGGGGGGTTCCCTTAGTAATGAAACATTATCAATTGACTTTCTCTTTCCCTATGATGGTCCTTTTGTTAATTGTTTGTTTTTTCCTTTTGCTTCGCTATGGATCAAGAGGCACAGCCCTTAACCCGATTGCACCAGAGAAACGCCCACCTCTACTAAAAAAAGCAATTTTCATGTATCTTTTATTTGCAGTACTCACATTATTTTTCTCTGCTTCTTACTTTTCTACCTATTTACTACTTGGGATTATTTTAGAAATAGCTACGTTGCTTCCAGTTACAAATTACATGATGAATATTGGAGGAATTTTTTATGAAAAAAACAATCGTTAAACAATTAACTAACCTTTCTGATTTCTTTGTATCTGGCTGCTGCTTCGGTATGAGCTCAGAATTTAAAATACCTGAAAAATTAAAAAAATAATATTATAAATATGCTATAATTTGGGAAAACGCAATGGGAGCTGTGCTTTATGTTTTTGTGGTCCATAGCCTTGCAATATCTGATTTACACAAGTTCTATCTTAATCATCAATTCCCAAATTAAAAATAAATACCTATTTTCTACGTTTAGTCTCTTGGCAGCAGTCCTGTTGGGAATACTTTACCCGATTTTAGGTATTTTTTCTGCACTTGTCGCAATTGCCATGTTGAGTCTACTTTTCTTTTTCTTTTCATCCTCGCGCCAACATATGATCTACGCATTACCTTTGGGATTATTAGCTTCCATTTTAGGTGATCATTTGACGAGCGTCGCGGATTTTTTAGTATTGGAATCTGCTGTTATTGAACCTGGAGATGCATTACAATATTTCCATATAACTGTATCAGCGATTTTATCTTTATTATTTGCGTATGGATTCAAAAAGTTTTTAGATAATTGGTCCGCTAGTGTTGACCGTCGAATGATTGGTACAATCGGTTCATTGGTTTTACTCACCTACTATATCATTATTTTTTATACACGGTTTTCTGGTGAAACGCCAAAAGTACTAGCATTAAATACGAGCTTTTTTATCCTTTATCTGTGTGTCGGACTAATTATCTTGATTTACTATTGGAAAATATCCAATAAAAAGATGGCAGATCAATTATTGGAACAACGTATCCAATTACAGCAAGATTACATTAGAGATCTAGAAAAAAATTATCAAGAGCTTAGAGAGTTTAAACACGATTATCAAAATCTGTTGTTTTCTTTGAATAGTTATATTTCTGAAGGCGATCTTGAGGGCTTACAAAAATATTACAACCAAACGATTTTACCTACACGTGAAATGATGAATCTCTTCCCAGCAAATCTTAGCTTACTAGACAAAATGAAGGTACCTGAAATAAGAAGTCTATTCTCTTTAAAATTAATGATGGCACAAGAAAAAGGTATCTCTGTCCAATTGACCGTTCCAGATGAAATCGTCATTGGTAAAAAATATACGATCAATTTGGTAAGAATGCTTGGTATTATTCTTGACAATGCAATCGAAGGTGCAACAGTAACTAAAAAGAAAAAAATCGAAGTACTGATCATCAAGAAAAAACAGTCGTTGATGATACGTGTCATCAACACCACTACGAATACGTTTCCATTGAGTAAGTTAAAACAAAAAGGCTTCTCGACGAAAACAAATCCCAAAAATGAAGGATTAGGTTTATTTATTCTTGATGAGTTAACAAAAACGAATCCTTATCTTTTTCTTGAAACATCGATTGAGAATCAGCGATTTTCACAAACAATCCATATACAATTAAAGGAGTAATTTTATGATTCCCATTTACATTTGTGAAGACGATCCGAAACAACTGGAAGTCATCTCTACAGTAATCAAGAATCGGATCATGATTGAAAATTTGGATAGTTATGTCCATATTGCAACTTCTGATCCTATTGAACTCCTCAATGCAGCAAGGATACGTACGTCTTCTTTTGGTATTTATTTTTTGGATATCGAACTGAAAGACAGTGAATTAGATGGCATTGCCATTGGAAAACGAGTACGTGACTTGGACTCGCTTGGAAAAATCATTTATGTTACTTCACACACCGATCTTTCCATGACGATTTTGAAAAGCAACATTGAGCCGACTGATTATATCATCAAAGAAGATATTTTTGATCTTAAAGAAAATGTTGAACGTATCTTAAGTAAAATATTCGAAGATTTCCAAACTGCGCCATTACAAAAGGATATTTTTAGAATTGAATTCAATGATGAAATCAAATTTTTACCTATTCGAGATATCCAATACTTTTCTACTGCTCAAGGTACTCCTCATAAACTTGAGGTCCATTTGACACATGCCCAGATGCAGTTTTATGAGAAGATAAAAGATATCGAAAAGAAAAGTCAACACTTTATCCGCTGTCACAAATCTTATGTTATCAATACCCAAAATGTCCAAACAATCAATAAGAAAACACGAGAAGTGACTCTATCTAATGGGGAAGTGATCCCTGTTTCGATTCGTGGGCTAAAGAAGTTGATTTCTTGAAAGACAATAAAATAAATAAATTCTTTTTAATAAAGAAAAGAAACGAAGAATGAATGAAAAAGTCGTAAATCCTCTTTTCCATTCATTCTTCGTTTTTAGTATCGTTTAATGCGCGATCATTTCTTGCGCGATTTCTTTTCCAGTCATTTCTTCAGGATAGAAAGTTGGCCAATTATCCATTTCTTCTAGTAAAGCTTCTTGGCTATCATTTCCTAAATAGATATGGAAATGGTCCGATTTGGTAGGCGCAATCGAGTGGTCACTGAATTGTATATACTTAAACGCACCAGAATCAGGATCTTCTGCTTCAAACAAGAAACGGACACCGCGATTACCTGCTGAATAGTTCAAGATTTCTTTACCCGCATAACGGTATTTCGATTCTTTCACTTCGCCATCCTTGAAAGTAAAGATCATCGTATCATCTTTGATCTCAATTTTTTCGACATCTGTTTTGTAGCCTATTTCATAGTATTCACGATATTCTTCAACTGTCATATCTGGGTTTGTTTTGGCTTTATATTCAAATACTTGATCAAACGTTCCATCTGCCATATACGTATCGACAGTTTGCCAGATACCATTCCAATCTGACAATGGACGGTCTTGGACCTCTGAATCTTCAAAATAACCATTGTAGATTGTTTTTTCTTTCTCCGGCTTCAACGTATCTTCCAATGGATTCTCAATGTCCGTTGTTTTTTGGAGCGCTTTTAAGTTTGCTTCCATGATTGAAATATACGTTTCACCGTTATCCATTTGCTCTTTTGTCAGTCCTTCTAAAGGATTCAATACTGCTAACGATACGCCTGCTTCAGTAGCTAACGTACGAGCGATACTGTCCTTGGCATTCTCTTCAAAATAGATATATTCAATCCCATGGTCTTCAACAAATTCTTTTAACTCGGCAATTCTTGCAGCAGATGGTTCTTCACTTGAAGAAAGACCGGCAATTGGTACTTGATTAAGACCATATTCTAGAGCTAAATAATTGAACGCAGCGTGTTGGGTTACAAATGATTTTTGTTTTGCTTGACCTAATGTTTCTTTAAAAGTGTTGTGTAACGCTTCTAATTCTTCTAAATAAGAGGCAGCATTTTCAGTGAATGCTTCTTCTTTTTCAGGATATGCCTCAATCAATTGGTCACGAATCGTTTCTACTTGCTTCATCGCTAGATTAGGAGCTAACCAAACATGTGGATCTAATTCATGAGAATGACCGTGGTCTCCGTGAGCGTGATCATGGTCATCCGCATGATCATCGTGATCGTGGTCTTCGTCGTCATGATCGTGGTGATGGCAATGACCATCCCCAGGCAATAACAACATTCCTTCTGTTGCTTTGATTGGAAGTACCTCGCCCTCTTTTAAAGTATGTTCAATTGCTGGAACCCAAGTTTCCATATTTTCATCATTATAAACAAAAACATCAGCATTTTGGATTTTTGCCATATCTCTTGCAGAAGGTTCGTAGTCATGTGAATCTGTTCCAGCTGGAATCAATAATTCAACATTTCCCTCTTCACCAACTACTTGCTTCGTAAATTCGTACATTGGATAAAATGTTGTCATTACATTTAAGCTTTCATCATTTTGTCCATTTGTATTTGTTGTAGTACCTCCTGTGCCACAACTTGCAAGGATCCCTGTCAACAGTAATCCTCCTACCACCTTGATCCAACGTTTCATTTTATTCGCTCCTTCTCATCTTCTTTCTCTATTTGATTACGATTAATAAGTATAAATCGTAATAGTTACGTTTTAGCAACAGGAATTAATTTAGCATAGAATCAAAGTAACCGTCAAGTATTATTACTAAATTTATTTTATTATCGAAATTCGATTGATTTTTCAACTGTATTATTTTCTTTTTATACCCGTTTCAGATTATAATAACTTGAAGTAGGACAAGGTTATGAGAAAAGCATTTTGACCTGAACAGTAAGCTGGGAAATCAGAAAATAGCTTTCCATATTTTTTGATTTTTCAGCTTACTGTTGAAGGTCAGCTTTTCGAACACCGTTTATTAGGTTGTGAGAAAGATGTTCAGCTCTAAGTAGTAAGACAGAATTTGAGAAAATAGCTTCTCATATTTTTCACAGTTGGCTGACTATTAAAAAGGCTTCATTGGATCTCAACAGTTGCTTCGTAAGAATAGCCCAACCCCTAAAAAAAACTGCTTATTTCAAGAGAAAGGAGAACTATCGTGGAAAACAAACCGAAAGAATCTTCCCGACTGATTCGTTTTTTAGGAGGGAAAACTTCGTATTACGTTCTAGGATTACTTGTGATGATCGCATTGGTCATTTACTTTTTCCAAAAGATTGCTTTTATATTCAAACCCCTGGTTGTCATTTTCATCACGACTTTACCACCAGTCCTTTTTGCTTTGGTCTTATATTATTTATTAGAACCTTTGATCAAACGTCTCAGCAAGAAACTCTCACGTAATCTGTCAGTCATTTTAGTTTTTGTTATTATTTTATTGCTGATTGGCTTAGGAGGTGTCTGGCTGTTTCCATTTTTAGAACAGCAAGCAACCACATTGATTCAACAACTACCTGACCTATTCCAAGATTTCCAACAAACGTTGAAGGACTTTTTAGCACAGACACCATTTTCTGATTCGTTCAATCAATTCTTTGCATCGATTGATGATTTCACCGATAACTTTACTTCATTCATCGGTAACTATTGGCAGAGCGGTGCCGAAAGTCTAGGAAATCTATTCTCAGCGGTCACAACGACCTTTATCACTTTATTTACTGGTCCGATCATTGCCTTTTTCCTTTTAAAAGATCCGCACAATTTTTATCAAGCGGTCTTAGGTATCGTTCCCCCAAAATTTCGCACAGATTTTCGGACATTGACTAAAATTGCGAACCAACAATTAGGTGCTTTCTTAAAAGGACAAATCATCGCTTCTTTCATTTTAGGTGCCGTTTATTGGGTAACTTTCTTATTGATTGGCTTAGAATTTGCAAGTATTCTGGCTATTGCAGCTGGTTTATTATGTATTATTCCTTATATCGGTCCATTCATCGCTTTCTTTCCTGGACTATTCATTGCTTTTCAAGATTCGACGTTCATGGCTGTAAAATTTGTGATTGTCTGGTTCGTTGTCCAGTTGCTTCACGGAGATCTTGTGGTCCCTCGTGTGATGGGTGATCGGTTACAGATCCACCCCATCACGATTTTGATTGTCTTATTAGTCATGGGAGATCTTCTAGGAATCATGGGCGTCATTTTTGGTATCCCGATCTATACATTGATCAAACTACTTGTTGTTTTTCTCTTTAGAAAATTCAAACAGCGTTACAATAAGTTTTATGGGGATCAAGGGGTTTATCAAAAAGCTGATTTTTCAGAGAAGGATTACTTTAAGTAACAAAAAAGGAAAGGCGTGAGACATGAGTCCACTCCTATCTTCAAAAAAACTATACGGTATTCATCGAGCAACATTTCAGAGATAAGTAAATCCCATAAATAAGCAGCAAAAGCTATTCATGCTTTTGCTGCTTATTTTTAAAACTATTTGTTTGTCACAGTCTCTACTTTTCTTGCACTAATAGTGCGACTGCTTGATAAGGCTGTAACGTCATTTCTTTTTCAACTGTCGTTGGGTAGTTACTGATCAATACTTCCGCACCTACAAATTCTTCCGGTAATTCCACCGAAGTTTCTTTCGCGTAAAAATTGGTCAGAACTAATAATTTTTGATCATCGGTTTGTCTAATATAGCCATAAACTTGTGGATGCTCAGGTGCATAGGCTTTGTAATCACCATTAGCAATCACTGGATATGTTTTTCTAAGTTGGATCAGTCTTTGGTAATAGGCAAAAATCGACTGTTCTTGCTTTTGCTCATTGGCTACATTGATTGTTTCGTGCTTCGATGCTAAAGGTAACCAAGGTGTTCCTGACGTGAAGCCAGCCTGTGGTTCATCCGTCCACTGCATCGGTGTGCGTGAATTATCTCGTGACTTTGCTTTAATTCGTCGAAAGGCTTCTTCTGGCGTGAATCCTTGTTCTTGTAACAGGTTATATGCGTTTAAGCTTTCAATGTCCCGATAGTCAGAAATCGAATCGAAGTCAGGATCGATCATGCCGATTTCTTCTCCCATATAGATATACGGAGTACCTCGATTTAAATGGATCATCGTGGCCAACATTTCTGCCCCTTGTTTATGATACTGTTCGACGTCGACAAAACGATTTAAAGCACGTGGCTGATCATGGTTATTCAAAAATAGTGCATTCCAGCCATTTCCTGCGCTCATTTCTTCTCCCCAAGTATGGAACAAACGCTTTAATTCTTCAAAATCAAATGGCGGAGTTGTCCATTTATTGCCATTCTCATAATCGACTTTTAAATGGTGGAAATTAAATACCATGGACAATTCATTTCGTTCAGGTGACGTATATAAAAGACAGTTTTCGATAGTCGTTGAACTCATTTCCCCTACCGTTATGATTTCAGGGTCTTGGCCAAATGTTTCTTTATTCAAGCGTTGTAAATACGTATGAGTAATTGGTTTATCTGTGTACTCGGCTTTCCCTTCATTTTCCGCGTTGTTTTTCAGTTCCTCGTCTTTTCCGATCACGTTGATTACATCAAAACGGAACCCTTTGACACCTTTAGCCATCCAAAAACGAACAACTTTGAATAATTCTTGTTGTACTGCTTCATTACGCCAATTCAAATCGGCTTGCGTTTTATCATACAAATGCAAATAGTATTTCCCTGTTTCGCCGAATGGCGCCCAAGCGTTCCCACCGAATTTTGATACCCAATCTGTTGGTTCATCTCTTAAAATAAAGAAATCTTGATAGTACTTGTCTCCAGCTAATGCTTTTTGAAACCATTCATGTTCAATAGAGACATGATTCAATACCATATCTAGCATGATGTCGATCTGATATTTTTTTGCTTCAGCAACTAGCTCTTCAAAGTCAGCCATCGTACCGAATAATGGATCGATTGCTTGATAATCAGAGATATCATACCCATTGTCTTTTTGCGGGCTTGGATAAAAGGGGTTCAACCAAATCATATCAATGCCCAATTCATTTAAATAAGGCAATTTTTCTTTGACTCCTGGTAAATCACCAATCCCATCACCATTCGTGTCACGATATGACTTGGGATAAATCTGATAAATCACTTTTTCTGTAAACGCCATAAGCCTGTACCTCCAGCTGATTTTTAACTTATATATACAAGTTTATAACCCAATTATATATGAAACGTAAGCGTTTGTAAATCAATCACGCTAGGAAATATGTGCCATCATTTTTCAAGCAAATATTTTACGTTAAATCGATCATTCACGTCGCGCTCAATTCATTTAACTATTTATTTTTTGACAAATTTCTTTTTCAAGAAAATAAATTCTTTTAGTTATGTTATATTTAAGTATAGGGTCGTGATATAAATCAGCTTGTAGCATCTAAAATCGATTGAACAGTCTTCAAGTAACATGCTTTTTTCATACATCCCCTAAACGATAAAAAGCCAAAAAGCGGAGGATCTCTACTATGACTTTTTTAAAACGTTCCAAATTATTTGCAACACTTGTTTTACTTAGCTTGACAGGAATCACTATTTTTATTTTTTCTAAGATCACTTTTATTTTCAGGCCACTCGAAGCGATCATGGCAAGTATCTTCTTGCCAATCTTGATTTCAGTTTTCGTTTTTTATATTTTTCTTCCAATATACAATCAACTCCTCAAATATATAAAATCAAGAACGCTTGCGGTCACACTAATGATGCTACTGATTTTGTTAACTGTGTATTTGACCGTACAAGTGGTTTTACCGATCATCATTTTGGAAATCAGTAGATTTATCGGTCAGGTTCCTCAAATTCTTTATGTTTTGGCAGAGAATCTAGATGGTTCCTTATTAGAAGAACGCTTGCTCCCATTTATTGATACACTGGAATTGAACCAATTGACACGTTTTGTTTTACAATTTGTTTCAGGTGCCACTTCAAGTTTAGTCAATGTATTCGAAATCGTTTCGCGCTCTGCGATCATTCTCTTTACGATTCCGCTCTTATTGATTTATATGTTCAAAGATGGCGACAGGATTCCAGCTATATTGACGCGCTACACGCCTAAGAAATTCCATCAGTTAGTCAGAGATTGGTGCCATGATTTCCATTTAGCAGCTTCGACCTATATTAGTGGCAAGCTTTTAGTCTGTACGTATGTAGGTGTGGGGAGTTATCTTGTTTTTAAAGTATTAGGCTTGCCAAATGCGTTATTACTTGCCTTGATTTGTGGATTGATGGATATCATTCCTTATTTTGGTCCGTTTATTGGTGCTGCACCGGCTTTACTGTACGCATTAAGTCAAGACGTTAAAACAGCCTTACTCTTAGTGGCTTTCATCACCTTGATTCAATTTGGGGAATCTTACCTGGTATCTCCTCTAGTGATGAATAAGATGATTCATATCCATCCAATTGCGACTGTTTTTCTTTTACTTGTCGCTGGGAACTTGTTTGGCTTATTAGGAATGATCCTCGTATTGCCAACGTATACGATCATTCGGGAGATGATCCGTAGCTTTATTCGCTTTAAGAACACTACTGATACATCTAATTCAACTTATCCAACTGAATAGTCCTAGGAATAAACGGGGGATAAACGGGGAAATTTACCGTTTATCCTTTTTTTGCTTTACACTAAGGCTCTCTTTAGCTATTCTCCTCTATCCTTTCAACAAAAAAACCGTTTATTGCTATCTTGTTTTTCAAGAATAAGCAATAAACGGATCATAAATATCGATTTATCTTTCTGTTGGTTCATCAATGAAACGTTGGACCTTCATCTTCAGATGATATTTTTTTCGTAATTCAGCAATCTCCATCATCATCTCTGATTTGTGGTGATGATCGATTGCTTCTTGATCTGTCCAGCGATCCACCAATAAGATCGATTCAGCATCTTCTAAAGGAATAAAATACTCATAACGCTCATTCCCTTCTTGCACACGAATGCGTTCGACGATCCCTCGCTCTGTCATTTCTTGGGCAAATGCCTTTGCATTGCCTTCTTTACCGCTATATAGGATATTCACAGTAATACTCATCTTATTCCTCCCACTCGTTATTCATTTGATTTCAATGCATCGATCATATCAATATGCTTCAATTTGAAATGAGTGACGATCATCACGATCACCGTGAATAGAATCGTCAAAGCAGCGGATAGTGTATAAGCAACCCAGGTAATAACTAACGGAAAAATCACTGATTCCATTGAAGCTTGGCGTAAAATAAAGTCGGTCAGCACATAACCGATCCCAAATCCTCCAAAAATCCCTAATAAAGTAAAGATGATATTTTCTCGAACGATGTACATCGTGACTTCTTTATCAAAAAAGCCTAATACTTTGATCGTAGAAAGCTCTCGTACTCGTTCAGAGATATTGATATTCGTTAAATTGTATAAAACGATAAACGCCAATAAACCAGATAGAACGACGAAAATGATGACCACTGCATCTAAATTTGAAAGAGATTCTTCTTGGTTCTTGATCTGTGTCGAAATAAATGAGGTATTAGTGACCGCCCCCGTTTTCAGTAATTCTTCTGAGAGCGTATCCTCTTCTTCTTTCGACATCTTTTCTGTTTTGAGTAAATACGCATTTGTCGTCATTTGCTGTCCAGAAATCTCTTCATAATACGTTGGACTCATATAGACAAAATTACCCAAATAATTTTGCAAAATGACTGCCACCGTTCCATTTAATTTTTGTTGATCGTCATCATACATTTCCACCGTATCACCGACAGATAAATCGAATAATTCGGCCGCTTTGCGTGTAATCGCAAGCCCATGATCTGGTAGTTCTACCGATTGATCGTCAGTTGTTTTCAAATGGATGAACGTTTCTAATGCTTGTTCATTTTCTGGTACCATCAATGTCAAACTTTGTGATGCTTGGCCTTTTTTACGTAGTTCAATCGTTTGCGAATCAACCGCTAAACGATCAGTGATCTTCGCTTGATCATCCATTGCGTCATTGATTTCTTTTTGACTCGTTTCATCAGTTTGATTGGTCGTTACGATCGCTTGATAATCAATGATTGGTCCAAACTGTTTGGCAGAAACCGAGCTAAGCGAATCCTTTAGCCCAACTCCTGCAACCATCAATCCTGCACAACCGGCAATTCCGATGATTGCCATGAACATCCGTGATTTATAACGGAAAAGATTACGATAACTGATTTTTTGGTTGAAGCTTAAACGTGACCAAAGAGGAGTAATGTATTCTAAAAGAATTCTTTTCCCTGGTTTCGGTGCTTTAGGCTGTAACAAAGCAGCTGGTCGTTCGCGTAGATCTTTGAATAGAACTAACATCGCTGCACCAAAAGCAGCAATGAAGAACGCAATAGCTGCTTGGATGATTGGTGGCCAATCATAGAAAATCACCGCACTGCCAATATCATAACGTTCGTTTGAAAGCTCGAAAATGATCCGAGGCAAAAGATTGGTTCCTAATATCGTTCCTAAAATAATTCCGATACCTGAAGCGAGACAAGCATAAATGGCATATTTTTTGGCAATCTCCAATTTACTGTATCCTAAGGCTTTCAATGTACCGATTTCTCGTCTATTTTCTTCTACCATCCGTGTCATCGTGGTAAAAGTGATCAACGCTGCAATAAAGAAGAAAAAGACTGGAAAGACATTTGCGATGGCTGCGATGCGTTCAGCTAGATCGCCAAATTCCTGAAAGCCGACATTTTCCGATCGCTCTTGGAAAAGATAAGTTGGCTTGGCTAATTCATTGATTTTTTCTTCATTCTCCGCAATAGACGCTTCGGCCTCTGTTAGCTCCGCTTCTTTTGTTGTCAATTGTGCTTCTTGTTCTGATAATTGACTTTCTTGTTCCGCTAAAGCACTCAATGCCGGCGTTCGCTGCGGTTCAGGTAACTGATCCAAGACTTGACGTTGTTGATCAATCTGCGTTCTTGCTGCTTCTAATTGACTTTTCGCATCTACCACTTGTGATTTCCCGGCTGCGATTTCTTGTTTTGCAGGTGCTAAAGCATCCTTGCCCTCTTGCTTCAACTGTTCTAAACGTTGCTGCGGTCGCTCTTCAAACAACACTTCCAGCTTTTCGATGTTTTTTTCCATCTCTTCTTGGTATTCTTCACTGTACGTATTTAAATCGTCGACATTTGCAAAGTCAAGATATAAAACGGATTGGATATCTGTTTTAAAATTATCTTTGGGGACATAGGCAAAGTAATCAATACTCCCATTCCCTACATTTGCAAAACCTCGTTCTAAATTATTGATGAATAACGGCGAGCGTACAAAACCTGTAATCTTGTACGCCGTCTCTTTCAAGTCATCTGATTCAATCGTGTAGGTGTCACCGATGCTGTATCCTTGATTTTTTGCCTTCTCATCTAGTACAAGTTCATCATCCGATTGTGGCAAGTAACCATCGATCACCGTCAACTGATTTTGTTTCATATCTGGAGCATAAGAGAATACTTGGACAACTTCATTTTTATTGGCATTCGCGTAATATAGTTGTTTGCCCGTTTCAACGGTTACATGTGAGAGTTTCTCTGCTTCTGCAACATCTTCTTTCGTCAATCCTGCTGTCGAAACGATCTGTAGATCAGAGAGTTTACCTGCCCTGACATATTCATCCATCGTTTTTTGCATCACAGGACCGGCTGTCTTGACGCCTACATATAAGAGCGTGCCGAGTAAAATGATCAATATAATCGCGATAAAGCGTCCTTTTGATTGGCGTATTTCACGAAATCCTGCTTTGAGGTAAGTTCTATTTTTCATGGCAAACCTCCTTACCAAACAAGTTCATCGATAGATGAAGGCTGTTCATTCAATTCGACTGCACGGACTTTTGCATCATTGATATGGATTACTCGATCAGCGATTGGCGCTAAAGCCGAGTTATGTGTAATGATCAAAACGGTATTGCCATGTTCACGACTAGCATTTTGCAACAATTTCAATACTTGTTTTCCTGTTTCAAAATCCAATGCGCCAGTTGGTTCATCACAAAGTAATAATTTCGGGTTTTTCGCAAGCGCTCGTGCAATCGACACACGTTGTTGTTCGCCCCCTGATAATTGTGATGGGAAATTATTCAACCGGTGCGCAAGCCCAACTTGTGTCAAAACTTCTACAGGATCTAACGCATTTGGCGAAACTTCTGTAGCCAATTCAACATTTTCTTTTGCAGTTAAGTTAGGAACAAGATTATAAAATTGAAAAACAAAGCCAACATCTGTCCGGCGATAAGCCGTTAATTGTTTGTCATTGAATTGAGCAATATCTGTTTCATCAATAATGATCTGTCCCTCATCCGGTGTATCCATCCCACCTAAAATATTCAATACCGTTGATTTCCCTGCTCCACTAGGCCCAAGAATGATCACTAATTCTCCTTTTTCAATGGAGAATGAAATATCGTCATTCGCTGTAATCGTTGTTTCGCCCATCTGGTAACGCTTAAATTCATTTTTTACTTCTACATATTTCATAAAACTTCCACCTTCATTCTCCCGTTTATTTATCTATCTGGTAAATCTCTTATATTTTAACACTGAAATGAAAGGTTGTGAAAAAAACCTTTTCAAAAGAGGAGGTTGCGAAAGGCGCATTCAGCACAGAGGCATAAGACAGAAAAATAGAAAATGGTTCTTTCATTTTTTATCTTTTGTCTTATGTCCGAAGTGTTGCGCCTTGAACACCATTTACAAGAGGTCGTGAGAGAAGCGATTAGTACTGAGTCATAAGAGAGGAAAAGCTAAAATGGCTTTTTCATTTTTTGATTTTTTTGACTTATTATTGAAGTTTTACCTCTGGAACATCGTTTATTTGGTTCTAGGGTGTGCAAGATGACGAATATCACAGAATCATCATTTACTTCTTTACGTATTCATGGGAAAATGACACTAAGAAAGAGATAGGAGTATAGTAATGGCAAAGAAAAAAGTGACGATCAAAGACGTTGCGAAACATTCAGGTGTATCCATCGCAACTGTCTCACTGATCTTGAATGGCAATGAAGCAAAATTCCATCCAGATACGGTCAAAAAAGTAGTAAAAGCCAGAGAAGAATTAGGTTACCAACCCGATTACATTGCACGTCAAATGATCACAAAGAAAACAAAAACAATCGGTGTCCTTGTCCCTGATATCACCAATCCTTTTTTCAATATGTTGATGCAAGGGATAGAAGACTATCTTTACCAACAAAATTTTGTCACGATTCTATGCAATGCAGATTTTGATCATCAAAAAGAAACGGATTATTTACTTGAGTTGACGCAACGTGGTGTCGACGGTTTTATTATTGCCTCTTCGGCTGTCTCAACGAAAGCCCTCCAAGTTTCTTTGAAGAAACAAGGGAAACCATTTATCGTATTAGATCAGAAAAAAGCAGAAGGTTCTAGTGATGCCGTCTTAACAGATGATTATCAAGGTGGGTACTTAGCCGGTGAGCATCTACTAGGCTTAGGCCATCAGGAAATTGCTTTAGTCTATCCACAACAAACACCGCAAAATGTCCAAAATCGGATAGATGGTTTTTTAGCAGCGTGTAAACATGTGGATCATTCTGAGAAACAGATTCATTGGTTCCCTACTCACTTTTCAAAAAAAGGGGGCTATGAAATCGTTCCTGATTTACTTTCTTCTGCTGTTACAGCGATCTTCGCATTAAATGACGAACTAGCTTTTGGTGTATATCGCGGATTAGCGGAGCATGATAAACTCATTCCCGAAGATTATAGCATCATTGGCTATGACAATATTGATATGTGTGAATACATGAAACCTAAATTAACGACCATTGCTCAACCCATTTTAGAGTTAGGTAAAGCGACTGCTCGTTTACTCTTAGAACGCATCCAACACCCTGATAAATCCTGGGAAGAACTTTTATTGCCCGTAGAGTTGATCCAACGTTCCTCGACTCAATCGCTCGATCTCTCCGCCCCTCAATAACACGAATATTTGTTGCGAACCAATGATGACTGAACCTGTTGTCATTGGTTTTTAAAACGATACGTTATTTTATATTTTTATTTCTTCCATAAAAAGCCCACAACTTGGGCTTTTTTTTTACGTTGGTTATTTAACGAAATGTTTTGAAGAATTTATAAATCTTTGGTAAACTTATAGTAAGTGTACTCATTTCCCCCAAAATTTGTGCCCCCACAAATGAAATAGGGTACATCAAACAATGAATGTTCAAACGTAATGAATGGCTACTTAATATTTTTGTCCAATGTTTATTTGTTTTTTATTCGTGAATCATGATTGAATATATTCACGGAATCAAGCAACTGACAGAACAGATGCCACTTTATTAGTGCAACTGTGGAAAAAGAAAAGGAGTATTTCGTTATGAAGAAAAAAACAGCAATACGCCTACTTGCAGCATCTTGGCTGATTGCTCCAACTTTGTTATCTACACAGCCTGTGTTTGCTACAATCAGGCGAACACAGACATCCGAAACCACGATCGTAGCTGAGTCACCTTCAGCTACGGCCGATTCAAGTACTAATGATTCCACGCTCTCAAGTTCTTCAACTGATTCTTCCGATAGCACTAGCACAGAGGAATCCACAGAGGAAACGACCGAAACAGCTACTCGTACGCTATCGATTGCTCGGAATTTACGTGGAAAAATCAAATTGAAGATCGTTGATGAAGAGAAAGAAAAATCTGAGATCAAAACAAGAGAGTACACAGAAGAAGATTTTCTAGAGATTTCTAAGTCTGGCAAAGTCAAAGACTTAGAAGAAGGAACCAAAGTTACATATATGATCACACCTGAAACAAAAGAACAATTAGTTTCTGTCAAAATCGAAGGTGCGCAAGAAATCGACTACACCAAACAACTGTTTACAGTTGGTGTGACTGATTTAACGATCTCCGCGAAGTTTGAGTCGTCGACTTCCCCTTCTGAACCAACATCCCCAGAAGAAGAAACGACAGATTCTTCTGAGCCAACGCCAGTTACTCCAGATATTCCGGATAGTGGTAATAATGGCAACACTGGCAATGCGGGAAATAATGGCAACAACAACGGAAATTCAACTACAGGAAATACAGCGAATCCTTCACAACCACCAAGTTCGTCAAATAATACTGGCAATACAAACGGTTCTACAGGATCAACAAACAATAATGGCTCATCTCCAAACCAGACAACAAATACGAATCGGCCACAGATGCCCGATCGAATTGAAAACCTAGCTTCAGAATCATCTGATTTTGTTGTAAAAACACCGATCGAAGCAATTTTACCGGCCAACACAACGAGCATTCAACAAGCACTTGTAAAAGAAGCGTATCGTCAGCTGGGAAAACCATATATCTGGGGTGCCAAAGGTCCTACGACTTTCGATTGTTCTGGTTTGACTTATTACATCTATAAAAAAGTAACTGGCCATTCGATTGGAGGTTGGACAGGGGAACAACAATATGCTGGTACACAAATCCCTGTCGAGAATGCTCAACCGGGCGATTTAGTCTTTTGGGGCCCTGCTTCTGGTACTACCCATCATGTAGGTATTTATATTGGTAATGGGAATTACATCCATGCTCCTCAGCCGGGTGACCATGTGCGGATCACTTCTATCAAGGATTACAGACCCGACTTTGCCTTACGTGTCGATATAGCTGGTTTACCACGAGCGACAAATTCATTAGCTAGCTCAACGATTTTAGATGGAATCAACGACTCATTTCATTTCGCACAAAATCAAACAACAGATCAATTTGTTGCAAAAATCGCTGAGGACGCTCGAGAAATTGGACAAGAAGAAAATATTTATGCTTCTGTTATGATGGCACAAGCTATCCTAGAAAGTGGTTCTGGTAACAGCTTGCTTTCTCGTTCACCGAACTATAATCTTTTTGGGATCAAGGGCGCTTATAAAGGGAGTAGTATTTCCTTCAATACCTTAGAACAAACGGCAGCTGGGCAAAATTATCAAATTCGTGCAGCATTTCGTAAATATCCATCTTATAAAGAAAGCTTAGAAGACTATGCTGATTTGATCAAAAATGGCTTGCCTCATAATACTGATTTTTACAAATCAACGTGGAAATCTGAGACCAAAGATTACCGAGATGCAACGAAATATTTAGAAGGGCGCTATGCGACAGATCGACAATATTCTAGAAAATTGAATGCCATCATTGAAGCCTATGACTTGACGCAATATGATGAACCAAAAAAACAAGAAATACAAGATTCTGAAACAAATGAGCGAATGGATTCCTTTATCGTTCCCACTCGTTGGCGAAATTCTTCGTCTACCTCATCTAGAATGACCATTTCTTTGTTCAATCAAAGAAAACCTTCACTTCTATATCTATCAGAATTAAGATTTGCTTCTTTCTGGGACCTATGGCATCATTTTTCAGTGAGAGAGATCCCACAGAAACTTTCTGTAACGATCAAAGAAACCGATCAGCCACTTGTTAGTCGCTTAAACATTGACCGTGTCTTTCGGATGAAACAATTTTTGAGATAGAAAAAATGGACACCCTATCAAAGAACCAAAACTCAGAAGTCGATGGAATACTTCTGAGTTCTGGTTCTTTTTATATATCTTACTCCACCTAAATAGGCGCTGGAAAGTTGCATTATTGGTTAGAAAAAATATTTGGTAATTTCTGATAACCTTTCTTCCGTTTGAGGATCAATTTGATCAACCACTTGAAGATTACTGCGTTGAGATAAATCGATGCTTCGGATATGTTGACATAATATCGTTCCTTGGATTGTATTCATCGCTGTATCAGAAATTGTTTAAAATCACCTGAATGTTGATATTTTCCCTGTAAATATTTTGTTGAACTACTGATTGGCATGACTAAAACAGCATTGAATATCTTATTATAGTTATGATTGCTACTGATGACACACGGGCGTTTTTTTGCTCGCCTACATCCTCTTCAAAATCCAGATTATATTTTTCACTAGTCACTTTAATTTCACCTTCAGGTGTGAGTTCAAAAATAACTCTTTAATTCTCTTTCAAGCCTAATTTTTGACGCACACTCTTAGGAACAGTAATTTGATTTTTGGACGTCATTTTAGCTGAGACTTGCACTTTTTTATCCAAAAGTATTCCGCTCATTTATTTGATTATACAAAAAGAGTAAGGAATCCCCACCTTTCTTGTACGCATCTGTTCAGATTTTTCTTTTATTTCTTTGATACTTCCTGTAACAGTAATAACAAATAAAAGCAAAGATCGGTAGCATACTAAAAAAGTAAAGTGCTTGGTCCAATGATAACTGTTGCGCCAAGATACCGCCTAGTAATGGGGAAACAAAGGAAGAAAGCCCCATATAAACACTTATAGACAGAAGTTGTCCGGAGGAAAAAACATTTTTAGGGGTAATCTCACTGATGATCATTCGACTACCGATAGTAAAAGCTGGTACAGTGAAAAACTGCAAGAAACTGGCAGCAAGCAATACTAACGGCGTTCGCGAAGTTGCATAAACCAAAAATTGCAGGACCAAAAAGAAACCAGAAATAAAAAGTAATCGCTCATTTTTCCATTTTGTCACCGAATGATTCAACAAAAGGTACGCCGGGATTTCACAGAAAGCTTGAATCGCCCACTTTAATCCTACGTACATATTTCCACTATCCATTAAGAATAATTTGTCAATCACGATCGTATTATTGGCGACGATCGTTAAATATAAAAGGAAAAATAGCAACGTATGACATAAAAACTCCCTATTCTTGCACAGCTGATACATATCTGACAGATTAAATTCCTCGCTTTTTTGTTCTTTATATTCATTTTTATCTTGAGGTGTTTGGGGCACTGTTTTTGCGATGTACAAATAACTGATTAGAAAAAAGAGAAAGGGAACGATCAGCCACTGGTAATTATTATTAAAAATGAAGAATGGAATACATACACTTATCACACTCCAACCTAAAGAACCTATTGCTTTGATCGCCGCAAGATTGTTTCGCATCTCTGACTCTGACAACACCCAGTTATCTAGGACGGTTGCTCCTGTATTGGATAGCCCTCCCGCAATAGCCAGTACGATCAGATGTATCATCCAGACATCTTTTACTAGCAAATAAAAAGTAATCGCAAAGCATACGAATAGTATAGAAACTACCATGGAAACTTTCTTTAGCTGCTTGCTTCGGTCAGAATAATAGCCAATAAAGATTTGGAAAATAATCGTAGTAACACTATAAGAAGCTAAAAACCAACCTCTTTGTACCGCATCATATCCTTGTCCAGTTAAAAACGGAACGATTTGTGTCATCAAAATAGCCATCAGCGCATATTGAAAAAAATAGATGAATTGAAATTTATTCTTTACTACCATATCGACTTTCAAAATGATCGACTGAAGGATTTCCCCCAGCCGATCCCTTTCATTTTTTATAAGTGGCACTTATTGAAGCTCCGGCCAATAAGAAGCATTGACTTCGATCATTTCATCAAGGATTTCCTTTGCTACTTTTGCACTAGGTACCGTTTTGTTCATGATGAAGGCTTGCCATAATTTTTGATATGATTTTTGTTCCCACGCATCGACTGCTAACTTTTCAGAGGCAATTTGCTGTTCCATCAAGCCTTTTTGGAAAGTAGGGATTTCACCAATCGATAGTACTTCGTAGCCATCTTTCCCTACGATACAAGGCAATTCGACCATCGCATTGTGATTGAAATTAGAAATGGCACCGTTATTTTCAACGATCAGGATCATGCGCTCTTTCGTATTGAATGTCAACGCACAAGCTAGATCTGTAATAAATGAGGCATGCTCATTAGAGGCAAAAAGTGTATCTTTGGCTGTTTGATGATTAATGATCCGCTGGCATTCTTCAAAAACGATTTTCTCCCGTCCATCAATGATTTCATTCGCTCTTGTATACTGTTTATCGGCATGAGCAACCGTTTCATCAGCCATCAAATAATATTTTAAATACGTATTGGATAAAAAGGTGGGTTCGATTTCATGTAACTCTTTGGCTGCTAGCATGGTTTCTACCCAGCTAGTTTCTTTGTGTTGGCCTTGTTGTGTTTGTTCTGTATAGCCATATTTTTTTACATGGGCGCTTATTTTTGGTAGCAAATCATTGCCGTCATGGTCTTTGATGCTTGTCCACCACCCAAAGTGATTCAAGCCAAAATAAGACGTTTCAAAATCTTTACGATCCCGTAGCCCAATCACTCGAGCCATGATATCTTCTAAACAAACGGGCATGTCACAAATATTGATGATTTTTGAATTGGGGCGAAACCTTCTTGTTGCTTCTGCGACCACTGCTGCTGGATTAGAATAATTCAATAACCAAGCATTCGGTGAATACTTTTCCATATAATCGACTAGTTCTAAGACTGGCCCGATCGAGCGTAACCCATAAGCAAGTCCCCCTGGTCCACATGTTTCTTGACCTACAACATTATGTTTAAATGGAATTTTTTCATCTTGTTCCCTCATGGCATATTTTCCAACTCTTAGTTGTGCCATAACGATATCAACATCTGTAAAAGCCTCTTTGGGATCTATTGAATAATCAAATTCGATTTCTGGCGCTCGTTCTGCGAGGATGATCGCGCATGCTTTTGCTATAACTGCTTGCCTTTGTTCATCATTATCATAAAATTTGATTTTTCTGACTGGAAATCGTTCTCGGTCTTCTATTAACATCATCACTAATGAAGGTGTATATGTACTCCCTCCACCTGCGATCAAGATTGAACTTTTTTTCTTATTCATAATTATCCTCCTCTTATTTTACAATCAATTCTTCAAATGATTCTCGCACTCTTGGTACAGTTAACCCAACAATGATTTGGATACCACCATTTCCAGGATTGACAAGTCCTGCGGCCCCAGCTTCCTGAAAATCAGTAGGACTGGCTACTCTACTTGCATCTTTCACGGTAAGTCGTAACCGTGTTGCACAATTCGTCACATCCAGTACATTCTCTTTTCCACCTACTAACACTAGATAGGCTTGTGCTTGTCTAGCATGTTTAGGTAGATTTTTCTCTTGTTCATCTTGTTGTGTCTTCTTTTTGTTTTCGTAATCAGCTTTTGAATAAAGTTGTATCTCTGATACCTCCTCTTCACGTCCTGGAGTTTTTAAATTGAATTTTTTGATCATGAAGGTGAATACTAAGAACCAGATTGCAGTAAATGTAAGTCCGATCATGATTTGGGTGAGGTAGGTCGAACCATGAAATTTCCAAAGAGGCAACCAATTTAGTCCTAACCAATTGATTAAACCACCACCAAAATCACCAACGACGCCAAAAGCGTAAGAAATCGTAGCAATGGAAGCATCTAATAGGGCATGGACACCCCATAAAGCTGGGGCAACAAATAAGAAAGTAAACTCAATAGGTTCGGTGATTCCTGTCAACATCGCAGTTAATGCAGCTGGAGCGATCAATGCGATGACCTTCTTCTTTTTCTCTGGATGAGCGGCTTGAATAATGGCTAAGCTTAAGCCAGCAGTTCCAAATACTTTTGACATACCCGATAAAGAAAAACCTCCAAAAGGATAAAGTTCTTTAAGCGAAAGCGCATTCGTTTGGAATTCACCAATATTTGACGCCCAATACGCAGCCATCCCTCCTTCAACCACCGCACTATCATAAGCAAATGGCGCGTATACGAAATGATGTAAGCCAGTTGGAATAAGGATTTTCTGTAAAAATTGATAGATGAATACACCAAAATTCCCCGAATGGATAAAAAATCCTTGCATGCTTCTCATTCCTTCTTGAATGATTGGCCATATGACACACATCAACAGTGCTAGAGGAATCATGACAAAAAAAGCGATCATTGTAACGAAAACAGAACCACTAAAAATCGTCAACATTTCTGGTAATTCTTTTTCATAAAAGCGATTATGCAAATAAACCACGATACCTGAAATCAATAATGCTCCGATCATGCCCGTATCTAAAGTAATGATTCCAGCAATCGCTGTTAATCCAGAACCAACGGCTGTTCCTTGAGATAGATCCACAGCGAAAGAATCGGGCCATATCGTTAAAATTGCATTGACGAAATAATTGAAAGCAATATAGATCACTAATGCTTCCATCGTTGCTCGAGCCGCATATTTTTTAGCTAAGCTGATTGGTAATCCGACCACAAATAAAAGTGGTAATTGAAAAAACGGGGTCCAGCCACCGGCTGCTACAACATTCCAGAACTTATACCAGAGTGTATCAGGCGCAGCAATATCTCCCATGATCGTTTGATTGGAAAAAAGTAAAGAAAAACCAATAACGATACCGAAAAAAGAAAATAGCATGACAGGTGCTAACATTGCTCCACCAAATCTTTGAATTTTTTTCATCATAGTCTTTTAGTCCTTTGTATTTTTTAGTAAGCGCTATACTGATTCTTAGTTTACTATTAAAATGGATGCCTGAAACACTTTAAGATGATTTAAAAACTCCTCACAGAAAAAAGGTTTTTGTCACAAAATTTGTGAATGGTCACGTCCTATCTTCGAAAATAAAACAAGGGGGCTGGTAATAGTTAATCAAATAAACGGTACATGAAGACGTATCTTAATAGTGAGGTGAGAACAATAAGGACACACGCAATTGGAAAATCCTCTAAGTAAACCAAAGGGTGATTGAAGACAGTCTACCAACCAAAAATTGACTGAAAAAAAATTGGTTATTGAGTTAGGTAACAAAGATTTAGCAGTTGTATCACCTTGCATGGTCTATGAAAATTGCAATAAAACAAGCAAAATTGAGAAACGTCTACGTCGATTACAACGTGAACTCTCTCAAAAATATCAAATGAAAAAGGGGGAAACTGATTTGTCAAAACCTGTAATATCTATAAATTAGAATCGGACATTCAATCGATACATCAAAAAAATAATCACTATTCACCAGATCTATATTTACAAATGACCAAACAAGCGTAGTAGAACCATGGCTCTGAAAACTTTAATGGTGAGTTCTAACGATTTATAGATTTTTGGCAATGATGAAAAGAGATGTTACAAGACCGTATTACGATGTTTCAGTCAAGGTTGACTGAAAATGATTTTCTTATCTGGTCCTATATCACAAATCACAAAAAAAATTCTTTAACAATGTCCATTAACGAACTGGCGAAACAATGCAACGTTTCTCGCACGACAATCATGCGTTTTTGCCAAAAATTAGGGTTTGATGGTTTCTCAGAATTCAAATATCATCTAAAAAATGAACTGACACAGGAAAATGTACGTCTATCTGAGTTTGAGGGGGAAATCTTGGAAAATCATATCCAAACAATTGAAAACCTTAAGAAAAAAGATTTCACTGATCTATGTACAATGATGGCTAATGCTAATCGGATTTTTATCTATGGATCAGGTGATATACAAACGCTAGTTTCGAGTTATATGAAATTGCTCTTCGTACACAACGGATTGATACTCTATGACTTCGGTGCCGTTTCCATCAACAAGCAGTTTTACCAAATCATTCAGCCAGAAGACTTAGTCCTGTTGATCACGCTAAATGGTGAGTCTCCTGAAGTCGTCAAATTAGCGAAGCAACTGAAACAACGAAAAATCCAGACAATTGGTATCACAAAACTTAGGAACTCAACTGTCTCAAAACTTTGTGATGAAACGATTTTCTTCTTGAATCCTGAAGTACAAGATCGAGAAGATATCCTTACACCTTTTGAAACAACTTCGACGCTTTTTTTCGTGATCGAATATTTTTTGTTGAAATATGATGGTTGGCAAAAACAAATAAATAAAAGTTCCTAAAAAACGCATCTCTTGCTTGCCAATATGGCTTATAAAGAGATGCGTTTTTTTATTTGATTCTGTCTCTCTCACTGTCTTTTTATAGATCGAACCGCCCTTTTCTCGATCAAGATAACGGTAATCGGCGAGGTAGCGACGTAATATCGCATGGTCAGAATAAATATTTTTTAGAATCGTATTGATCTCATTTTCTAAATCATCTTTATCAAATCCAAACTTTGAATAAAGATAATCCAAAAGCAAGCGTTTATTTTTTTCTAGGTATCTATTGTGGTTGTCCGTCTTTGAAAAAATTCGCCAGTTCCCTCATAACCGATATCCTTCCATCATATCCAGTGGTCTCTTCTCTATTTGATCATGCTTCAAGAAAATTTTATCGATGGTATAGAAAACACGTGAAGAAAGTTCTTCTACGAACTTTCTTCACGTGTTTGATCCATCCCTATTCAAGTATCATTCTTTTTTGTTCAACACAATGCCTGTATACAACCAAGTGGTTAACGCATAGTAGATAAAGTAAAGAACAAAGAAGATTGCAAATGGTATCCATAAGTCATGATATGGATCATCCATCAAAACAGTAAACATTTGAAGGCCAAATAATACATGGATAGCTCCTAGAATTCCTGGTGCTAAGAAGAGAATCCCGATTTCTCGGCGAATCGATTGTTTTAATAATGCTTGTCGAGCACCAATTTTACCGAGCATTTCATAACGAACAACATCACTTTTGCTACCTGAAAGAATCTTGAACATCAAACAGCTTGCTAACATCGTCAAGAAGGCGATCCCTAAAAAGAATCCCATAAATTCAAAGCCTGAGAACATACTGTTGATCAATTGGTAAGCATCATATTTTTGTGTGAAACTTAACATTTCATCTTTTAATGATTCATTGTTTTTATTATTTTCTGCTACCAGATTCCCAATCTGTTCAATACTCTCATGGAAATCTTTTGCTTGAATCAGTTGTAGACTTGTTTGTGGAAGAGTTAATTGGGCAAATTCTTCTGCTGGTAATAATTTGATTTCTTTTGCTCGTTGTTCTGGCAACTCGTAATAGCGTAGCTCATCTTGATAGTTTAAGTTTGTCGCTAATTCCTCTGCTGTTACTTTTTTTGTTTTGACGTTTCTTTCCCCAGTGTTAGGTGTTTGATTTTCCATGATCAAAAATGGATTTTGTTCAAATTCACTATAATTATAGTACACTGTTTTTTCGTCTTCTTTTTGTTGATAGACCGCATTGATCGTTGGTGAAAGTTTCTCCACCTTTGATTGATCGATCAATTCTGATTGATTCAATACTAAATCATAATTGGATGCTTCATTCGTCAATTGGGTGATTTGATTTTTAAAGCCTAGGCCGACTGTCAATGCACCTAATGCTAATGCTAGTAACATTGCCACCATTGACAGCATTTGCGTGTACTCACGGATACGGAAACTTAACTGTGATAACGTAAAATTATTCAGTTTTTTCATCGAAATATTTTCTGTTTTCTTCAATAGTTTAAGGAAGAAAATGATGACCGAATGGAAAATAAAGTACGTTCCTAAAACGATTGTAACTAACGCGATGGCGATGGCCATCAACTGATATGTTCCGATATTTGCCATCATGTAGTAACCTACGCCAATAAAAATGATTCCTAAAACCACTTCAAGGAAAAACAAGAATTTGTGTTGTTTCATCTGTGCAGGTGTTTGGTCTGCACGTAGTAAGGTCAAAATTGGCTTTTTGACAATCGAGAATGCGTTGACAAACGCGGCTAATAAGAATAATACGATGAAAAATAGCAAGGTAATCAATAATCCATCCATATTCAATGGCGTAAAATGGGTGATTTCAATATTCAACTGTGCCACTAATAGTCGATGGACGACACTTGTCAAACCAATCCCCAACACTGAACCAACTAATGTGGCAATTGTTCCGACAATCAAAGTCTCAGAGAAAATCATTTGGGCAATCTTTCGGCCTTTTGCTCCTAGCATCATAAACATTGCATAATCTTTTTGTCGCATCGTCATCAAAAATGAGTTAGCATAAAGAATATAGACAAACGTAATAATACCCAATAGAACCGAACCAAAACGGAAGATGATCACAGTCATCGCTAATGTAGAATTATTTTTCAAAAAATCTGTGTTACTTGCCATTGATTCGAACATATAAAAGATGGCTGAAGCCATGACTAAACCTGAAAATAGAACAATATAGTCTCTTAACCGACTCTTGATCCCAGTAAGTGATAATTTCCAAAGCATGTTCAAGTTTCCCCCTTACTGTTCTAGATTACCTAGAATCGTTAATATTTGACGATAAAAGTCTGGACGGCTTTGTTCTCCGCGTTTAACTTCCTGATGGATCACGCCATCTTTAATAAACAAGATTCGTTGACAGTAACTTGCTGAAAAAGCGTCATGTGTCACCAACAGAATCGAAACCTTATCATTTGTATTCAATTCTTCCATCGTATCTAATAGGTCTTTCGCACTTTTTGAATCCAACGCACCAGTTGGTTCATCCCCTAATAGAATCGTTGGTTGCGTAACTAGTGCCCGGGCTGCTGCTACCCGTTGTTTTTGTCCACCTGAGATTTTCGCTGGATAGCTGTCCAAGATATGAGTGATTGACAAACGTTCAGCGACTGCATTGACTTTTTTCTTGATTTCTTTTGGTTTCACGCCTTGTAAAGAAAGCGGAACTGCAATATTTTCTTGTGCAGTCAAGTTTTCTAAAAGATTAAAATCTTGGAAAATAAAGCCGATTTCTTTTGCTCGAAAATCGGCTAACTGATTTCCTTTCAACTTCGTGACATCTGCTTGGTTGATATGGATCGTGCCACTTGTTGGTTTATCTAATGTTGATAAGATATTCAATAAGGTTGATTTACCTGATCCAGAAGCCCCCATGATGCCAATGAATTCACCTTTTTCTACACTAAAACTGATACCATTCAAGGCTTGTGTCTGTTTCTCATTACTTTTTCCGTAAACTTTTGTTACATTATTGATTTCTACGATTTTATCCATTATTGACCGTTCCTTTACTTAATTTTTCTTGTGCTGCTGACGGAATATCTTTTGCCTGTACTTCTTCATACGACGTCACGCCTTTGTTTTTATTCCAAGTTACTTTCAAAAATGCATCTTTTCTTAATGGTCGCTCTTGAGAGCCGTTGAAATCCATTATTTTTTCTTTACCTTCTTTATTAAACCCCGGTAGTTCATAACGATAACTAATGATCTCTTGTCCACCGTCAGCGCGATCCACCTGTTTCTCACCATCCGTTGTGATTTGAACATAGTAGCTTTCACCACCCATGATCAAATGATCTGCTAAACGGTAGCCACCAAAAGCGATGATGATAAATGCTCCCAACCCAATCAATAATTTTTTCATTGTGACTCCTTCTTTCCTGTTCTGATAAATTAAGTATAGTCAAGTATCCGTGAAAATTCCTTTCTTTTTACTATCAAACCTCTTTCATTATTGTCATATGTTTCCAAAAAAAAAGAAATCTGGAAGTGTAAATCACTCCAAATTTCTTTTTATTGATTCAAACCGATATTCGTTGGATAAACGCTCCATTGGCGGATGCTTTCCTCATTCAGCTATTTTCCTTTGTTATTGCCCGTATTGATCACTGGTTGTGTGCCTTTATCCGTAATAATCGATACAAGTAGATTGTTGATCAACTGGATCTTTCGATCATCGGTAAAGGTCATATCCTGACCTGCTTCGATTTGTTCCAGAGCCATTTGTGTCATCGTCACTGCGCCTTCAACGATGGTTTGACGGGCAGATAAAATGGCCTTAGCTTGTTGTCGTTGCAACATCGCACTGGCAATTTCTGTTGCATAAGCCAGGTGATTCAATCTCGTCTCTAAAACTTCGACCCCCGCCACCGATAAACGTTCTTGTAATTCCTTTGCCAATTCATCTGAAATCGCAGTGGTATTTCCACGTAAAGTAAGATCATCCTCGTTGAATGTGTCATATGGATATTGACTGGCGATATGACGAATGGCGGTTTCACTTTGGATTTCAACAAATTGATGATAGTTTGCTACATCAAAAAGCGCCTTAGCTGTATCTACTACTTTAAAAACGACGACAGCGGAAATCTCGATTGGATTTCCATCTAAGTCATTGACCTTCAACAGCGAACTATTGAAGTTTCGAACTTTTAACGACAAGTTGATTTTTTGTGCAAAAGGAATCGTTAAGAAAAACCCGCTCTCACGAATCGTTCCGATGTATTGCCCAAAAAAGACGATGGCCTTTGCTTGATTGGGGCTGACTACTGTCAGTCCGCTGATTGCTAAGAAAACCAGCAACCACAAGAAAATCCCAACAATTGAAAAGCCAACTAAAAATCGAGCAACCCCTATGAAAAATAGTAAGATTCCTACGACAAACATTAGAAGAATAATAAATAGCCCGATATAGCCATTGATAGTGAAAGCCTTTTTTCTTTCATTTACTCACTCCTAATTTTTTTGGTTCTATTCTGTTTTTTTACGAATCCTTGCCATGGCTCCTTCTAGTTCCAATTCTTTGTCTTCCGTGATATACCAACCGTTTTCGTGTACACCACCTGATGCTTCTGGCAAATATTCTAATCGTGTACGGACCCACTGTTTCGTTTCAGTAAAATAGTCTTCCACTAAGATCTCTAGGTCCATACCGGCGGATAATTCAAGATTCTCACGAACCGACTTGAAGACAAATCGCTCACTTGCTTGATCGTATTTTAAAATACCCGTATCAATGATTGGCAGTGAATAATAATCTAATTCTTTTTTCACTTTCAATAGATGTTTGAACATTTCGTTGTACACTTGTTCAAGTTGTCGACCTTCGGAGTTATTTGGATATTGGATCGTTACCCTTTCTTTGTCTGTATCATAATACTTGGTACTCAGTTCTGTTAAAAAATGATGCAATTTCCCTAATTCACTTTTCAATTCTTCCCGCTTGATTTCCTCTGTTTTCATTCAATATTCACCCTATTTTCCCCATATATGTACGTTTTTCCCTTTCCTTATTCTACTATATTATTGAATGATAGGCGATGATATTTCATGTAAAATAAATAAAAAAGCGTATAATTCCTTATTCCATAAAGAATTATACGCTTCTTCAACTATTTATTCGTTATTTTGAAAAAGACAGTCTTGACTGTTCAACGATTAATCATACTCTCCATAATCTTTATCATCCATCGGAGGCTCTTCATAATCTTCATTCGTCAAGTTCACTTGACTATTATAAGCAGTTACTTTGAGATCTTTGTTTCCTTGATTGTACGTCTTGGTTGTCAAAGATTCATAATTTTTGTTGATATAAGAATCCCCTTCTAGGGTCACAGCTAGTCCTTGCTCTTGGTTGTTATAAAAATCAACACTACTATTATGAAGTGTGACTTCGCCTTTGATTGATTTTTCGTTATCGTTAAAAATGATACTGCCATCACTTGTAGCTAATTTGACTTTATCTATCGAAAACTCCTGTAAATCTAGTGAGCCCATTTGATTTTCAACAGTAAGAAGTTCCCCACTTACTTCATTGATCGACGTCCAAGTATTGGCTAAATTCAAGTTGATATTCTTACTACTAAATTCATCTAAAAACAATTCATTGTTTTTTCCTTCAATCACTAATTCTTTTAAGGAAATGGTTTTAGGGATCGTGATTTTCAACATCGAACGTGTGTCTGTCACATTGATCATCACTGCCGGTGTTTGACCATCAGCTGAAATATCCAATGTGTGATCTTCCAGATTGATTTTTGGTTTTTGCGCTTTGTCATGAGACGTTTCAACCTCAAAGTTCACGCCTCGTTGGATCATGATATTTTGGTGATCTGCTCGTACAACGATTTTTTCAATTTTTTCAGACGAAAAATCTTTTATTTCACGAGTCATTTCTATGATTCTTGGACCACCTTCCCAAGTCAGACTCGTTTGGGCACCAGAGGCATAACTTAATCCTGCCGTCAAGCCACCAATGATCATCAGTCCTAAACCTATCCCCAAGATATATTTTAATTTCATTTTTTACACCCCACTATTCGTCGTATGAATCGCTCGTTTCGTAATAAACCGGCGTCCTACCCACTTGACAAAGTTCATCATCATTTGGAATAACCATTTAGTTCCTTTTAACAGTAATGGTGCAAAGAAGACAGCCCCTCCCGTGGCAAGTAACCCTAATCCTACAAAGAACAACCCACTAGCAATCGATTGTTGCAAGACAGCAACACCTGAAATAATCGAAAATAAACCAGCTCCTAAAATACTGATACATACGACATAGATTCCAATGATCACGCCAATTAAGCCAATCAGAATACCAAAAATCGCTAGAATAAAAGCTAATGCCAAAGGAATCAATAAAGGTGATGCACACAACCCGATAACGATCATCCAAATCAAACGGATTTTCCGTTTAGGACTTTGGCTGTATTCTGATTCATCGTCGTCTTGTTCCGAGTAATAATTGATTTTCAGTTTCAGGGCAAATTGCTTTGGTGAGCCATATTCATCCACGACTTCTTCTACTGTTTTGCCAGAATCCAAGAAGTATTCTTCATAATACTGAATAATATCAAAGCGATCATCTTCAGGTATTTCTTGAAGTTCGTCCAACACATCATTTAAATATTCATTCATTCGTATTCTCCTCCAGTAATCGGTTTAAGGAATCTCGAAACACGATCCATTTATCAATGATTTCTTCTAAATGTTGACGTCCTTTCGGAGTTAAGCGGTAATATCGGCGATTTCTACCTTCGAATGGTTCGTCGTATGTTTCTAAGTATTCTTCTTTTTTTAATCTGCGTAAAACAGGATACATCGTTGATTCACTGACAGATAAACTTTCTTGGACGATTTTCGTTAATGCGTAACCGTACATGTCTTCTCTGCTCAAAGCCGCTAAAACTGTACCATCGAGTAAAACTGTTGGGACTTGGATATGCATTACTTCACCTTCTTTATAGTTTGCAATATTTTATATTCACCAATATTATATCATGTATAATATTGTTTGCAAGTAAAATTCACAATCATACCCACTAATTACTTGAATATTCGCGAAAATAACGCTGAGTATCATAAACCTCTACTGACAAAAAAGGAACAAAGACCGTAATAATTTCTGGTCTTTGTTCCTTTTGAATACTTTTTTATTCTCCTCTTACCTACAACAATGCAAACACAATAAAACTTAGCATAAAGCCTAGAAAAACTGCAAGTAAGAGACGGATCAATTCTTTTTTATTTCTACTCAACCACGTTTCATTCATTGTTTGTTCCACTCCATTCTAAAGTGATCGCTTGCTAATTTGGATAGACAGAGGTGACATGATTGTATTACTGTGCATGTTTATTGGCAGCAGAAACAGCTGTTCCAGAAAAGAGATGCCACTCACTATTATAGCCACAGGTGTGGCATTTCCAGTAATAGCCGATGCCACGATCGGTTTGTTTTTCATCCTCTGCACTTGCATTTGCCACAAGTGTACTTAAGACCGTATCCTGTTTCAATAATGCCACGGGAGTATCATGAGAATGAGTTGTTTCCTCTGCAATGACTATGGGATTGGCTCCACTTAGCCCAACACTTAACGTCAAAAGTCCGAGCAATAAACCGACTTGTTTTTTCATTTTCTATCATTCCTCTGCTCTCTTATGTACGACATGACTTCGTACACTTTTCCATCTTTATATGACTTGAAAAGAAGACTCATGATCGATTTAATCTAACGCGTTGTTTTTTTCTTTATTTTTGTTGATTTATGGCTCCCATAGCTCATTAACTGTTCATTTCCCTGAATCTTATTCCACCGGATAAGTTAGCGACGTGTTTTCTTTGTCTAATTGGATGACGACAGTCGTACCTACTTTTGGGATACTGTTATAACTAATTTTTCCATGATGCAATTCCACGATTTTTTTGACTAATGACAAGCCCAGCCCGTTCCCAGAAAATTGACGACTGGATTCCCCTTGATAAAATTTCTCAAAGAGTCGTGCTTGTGTTTCTTGATCCATACCCACGCCAGAATCTGTCACTTCAACGATCACTTGAGTGGCATTTTGTGTTAGGCGAATCTTGATTTTCCCTTGTGGTTGATTGTACTTGATGGCATTGTCCATGAGATTCAGCCAGACTTGATATAGAAATTCTTCATTACCGACAAAGTTGACACTTTCCAGATCGATCTCCAGTTGAAGGTGTTCTTGCTCCCATTTAGGTTGTAAAAAAACAATCACTTCACGGATCTGTTCATCTAAACAAAAAGGGCGCTTTTCTAATTTGATTCGCTGGTTTTCTAATTTATTCAATTTCAGTGTGTTCTCTGTCAATTGCGAAAGCTGAGTGATGCTCTCAATGATCCGTTGCAAGAAAATCTGCTTTTCTTCTTCTGAAATGTTAGGTGCTTGCAATAATTGGACGTATCCTTGGATCGTGGCAAGAGGGGTCTTAAATTCATGAGAAACATTGGAAACAAAGTCATTTCGTAACGTTTCGATACTACTCAATTCTTGGACCATCACGTTGAAATCTTTATATAGTTGCTGCACCTCTTCGACTTTTTGTTGCTCATCCATCCGAATCGAAAAATCGCCAGTTGCTACTTTACTCATATTGGTTCGTAAATCACTGATCGGCAGCAAGATCCGACGACCGACAAAGATCGAGATCCCTGTGCCCACCATCATACTAAATCCTGCAAAAACGACTAAAGGAACCCATGTCGCTTGTTGCTCTGCAGCGGGGACTGTTTTGTGTGACAGTAAGAAAATAAAACCTAAGAAACATAACAAAGTAACTAAAATGGAAAGAAACACAATGCAAGCAAAATAAATCCATAATTGGGAAAAGATTTTTTTACGCATCAAATCACCGCCTTATAGCCTAAGCCACGAACTGTTATGATCTGAAAATCATCATTTTCAATAAAACGCGTGCGTAATCGTTTGATATGCACATCGATCGTCCGTTCTTCCGTATTGGTATCCAACCCCCATATATCATCCATTAATTGTTGTCGTGTAAAAATCTTATTTGGATAAGAAAGTAGTTTGTACAATAATTGAAATTCTTTTTGTGGAAGTAAGATGGCTTGATCCTGCTTGATCACTTCATACGTTTCTTGGTTCAAGCTAGTGTGTCCAATGTTCAATTGGTGGCTATGATTGATTTTTGCTCGCCGTAACAAGGCCTCTACCCGCAACACCATTTCATTGACATCTACTGGTTTCGTCATATAGTCATCCGTTCCTAGTTGAAATCCCTTCTTTTTATCTTCAAAATCTGCTTTCGCTGTGATGATCAACATAGGTGTTTCTACGTGACTGCTTCGTAAAGTTTCCAACAGTTCATACCCATCCATCACAGGCATCATAATATCTGTGATGATCACATCCACTTGAGTACTCTCTAATTGCTTCAAAGCTTCGGTCCCATTTGCGACTGCGAAAACCAAAAAACCAGCGCGTTCTAAAACGGATTGATAAAGTTGTTGCAAACGCTCATCATCTTCTACTAGTAATATTCGATTCATCATTTCTCCTCATACAATTATTTGAAAAATTTCAGTTTTTTTTCTGATTGTTCATATTCAGTTAACATTCATTCATTATACTACGTTCATTGTTCTGTTATACTTATTAGTATAACGAATATTTCAAATGGAAAGAAGGGTGACAATGTTACAATTAAAAGAGATAAAGAAATATTATAAAGTTGGTGAAACAACGACAAAAGCATTAGACGGCGTATCCGTCGCTTTTAGAAAAAAAGAATTTGTAGCTATTCTAGGTCCTAGTGGTTCTGGTAAAACAACTATGCTGAACGTGATCGGCGGCTTGGATAATTATGACTCTGGCGATATGATCATCAACGGAAAGTCCACAAAAGATTTTAAAGATAGCGATTGGGATGCTTACCGTAATAATTCCATCGGTTTTGTTTTCCAAAGTTATAACTTGATCGGTCATTTAGGGATCATTGAAAATGTTGAGCTTGGCATGACATTAAGTGGTGTCTCTAGAGATGAGAAACGGAAAAAAGCCGAGGAATCATTGCGTCGCGTTGGCTTGACCGACCACATGCACAAAAAACCCAATCAATTATCTGGGGGCCAAATGCAACGTGTCGCAATTGCACGTGCTTTAGCCAATGATCCTGACATCCTTTTATGTGATGAGCCAACCGGTGCTTTAGATACAGAAACAAGTGTCCAAATCATGAAGTTGATCGAAGAACTATCCAATGAAAAACTAGTGATCATGGTCACACATAACCCTGAGTTGGCACATGAATATGCCGATCGGATCATTGAGTTTTCAGATGGAAAAATCGTTTCTGATTCTAACCCACATATCGAACGTCCAAAAGATGATCAATTTAATCTACGTCGGACAAAGATGAGCTTTTGGACCGCATTAAAATTATCTTTCAATAATATTCGCACAAAAAAAGGCCGGACATTTTTGACTTCCTTTGCTTCAAGTATCGGGATTATTGGGATTGCGATCGTATTAGCCCTATCTACAGGATTCCAAAAACAAATTGATCAAACACAGTCAGAAACGATGGCTCGTTTTCCAATCACGATTTCCAGAGTCACCACTAGCCCTCCTTCTGAATCGGATGGCTTGAGTTCCAACACAGCCGAATATCCAGACACAAAAACTGTTACGGCAAAAATCAGCGATGAAGACCGTGCACAACATACGAATAATATCGACCAAGAATATGTTGATTATGTAACGAGTATCGATCCTGATTTAAGTAATAATATTGGTTTTACCCGCACGACTGGTATTAATTTGTTAAGAGATGTTGACGGCGAAGTACAGCCTGTTAGCTTTTCGAATCAAAACCCAGATTCTGAATCACTGTCCTTCTCAAGTGCCATGTCTTCCATGACTGGCGTAGGTGTTTCTAGTTTCCCAACACAACTAGACGACCAAAAAGACAATTTCTTAGAATCAAATTACTCATTGCTTTCTGGTAGTTATCCGAACTCTGCAAATGATGTCGTATTGATCGTGGATGGCAATAATAATACCAACATCAATGCGTTGAAAAATTTAGGCTTTGATGTGAAAGACGGCGAAACGCTTGATTTTGACAAAATCGTCGGAACGACTTTCAAATTAGTGAACAATGATACGTACTATACAAAATTACCGACAGGAAACTTCATTCCTAATACGGATTACCAAGCAATGTACGACGATGCAACAAGAGAAGTTAAGATTTCTGGTATTTTGCGTGTCAAATCTTCTTCTACGATGAATCTATTATCTCCTGGTATTGCTTACAGCGACCAATTGACAACAGAAATCGTCAATGAAAACAAAGATTCTGAAATTGTTCAAGCACAAAAAGATAGTGATATGAACGTATTGACGACCGAAAAAGTAGATGACTCAGCAAAACAAACATTGATCAGCTACTTAGGTGGAGATAGCTTACCTTCAAGCATCATGATCTATCCAAATAATTTTGGCGATAAAGAAGAGATTCTAAACTATTTAGATGAATTCAACAAAGGAAAATCAGATGAAGATAAAATCATCTATTCTGATTTAGCTGGAACGATGACCGAATTGACTGGTGGATTGATGGATGCCATCACGTATGTCCTGATTGCTTTTGCTGGTATTTCACTCGTTACCAGCATGATCATGATCAGCATCATCACTTATACTTCTGTGATCGAGCGGACGAAGGAAATCGGTGTCTTGAAAGCATTAGGTGCGCGTAAGAAAGATATCACACGAGTATTCGATGCTGAGACTTGTATCTTAGGGATTTCTTCTGGTTTACTAGGGGTCCTGATTGCTTGGCTAGCGACTTTCCCAATCAATAGTCTCTTGTACAATATGACTGATTTAGAAAATGTTGCTCAACTAAATCCTGTACACGCCTTGATTCTGATTGTTGTATCAACGATCTTAACGATGTTAGGCGGACACATCCCAGCTCGTATGGCAGCGAAGAAAGATGCAGCGATTGCTTTGAGAGCAGAATAATAACAAGTATTTATAAAAAAACACGTTTGATTTTGAGGATCTTTGTCAAAATCAAACGTGTTTTTTTTATCGTTCAATACATCTTATCTGATATACAAATGTCGTAGTATAGTTATTGACCAAACCAGAAAAAATTCTTTATTCAATTGTTTACTTTTTGAAATATCAGCTTTGTCTTCTGTAACAACTCATCGACTAACCTTTTATGCGCTTTTTCTAGGAAAACAAATTGTCTTGCTTCATGATCAATTGTTGTTAATTGATCTAACAATACTTTTCCTACAGTCTTCATTCCATAAGAAGAACGAATAGGTACATCCAACGGATAGCTTCTATTGGTAGTTGAAATGGGTGCAACAGTTACAACATTACTATTTTCTGCAATAATATCGTGACTCAAAACAATATATGGACGTTTTCCTGTTTGTTCATATCCAGATCTAGGCACTGTATTTAATAATAAAATGACCCCTTGTCTAGGGGTTCTCACCATTTTTCATTTCCTCCTACCTCACCTAGATCCTGTAGATCTACATGAGCCCTTTTTTTGTAGTTTGCAAACAATTGCTCAATTGTCCATTCATTTTCTGGAGTAGCCGCTTCGAGGATCAAACATTTTTTCCCATTCTTCTCTTCTTATATGATTTTCACTTTATCTTCTGTATGGATTTCAAGGTATTCCATAATGTATTTTGGCAATCTAAGACCATTACTGTTTCTCCATTTTTTTATTGGTAACATCTCCATTATAAACGACCTCCTCTATGTATATACATAATTATCTTTAGTGGTGATTTTCTTATTCGTATTTCATTTCCTCCTTTCTTTTAGGAACTTGCTGTCTATACTCTTTAAATACGTATAAATGTAATTTATCTTTATTCCTTTTTCCATAAAAAAATAGTGGACAAAGTATGTTGTCGAATACTTCATCCACTATTTTTGTCATATTATTAAACTATTTACTTCTTCACTTCTGCGACTAATTTTGCCAATGCTTGTTTTTGATAAGCTGTCGCTAAGTCTTTTGATACTTGTTGTTGTTCTTCTTGAGACATCGCTGGATTTTGGGCAATGGCTTTCATCAAGCCTTCTTTTACAACCTTTTGTGCATCGGCTTCCATCGTGCTTTTTTGTTCTTTGACACGTTTTGCCAACTCAGAAGCTTGGTCAGTACTTAATTCGATCCAATCCGCGGGAAGTTTGAACGTATTGACCCGGCGTTCATATTCATGGTTATTATCCGCTAAGTTGAACCAGAATTTGTATTGGTCATTTTTATAAACCCAATAAGTTGTTTCACTGACTTTTTCTGCTTTTCCGTCCGTTTGTTCGACCTTATTTGTTTCATTTTTTGTGCCAGTTGCTTTTGGTTCTTTTTGCTTGTCATCTGTTCGATATAAGTAGACTTTTTCTGTCCCATCTCCTAGTGACTGATAAAGCAACATATTTACTTCTGACTGATCCGCACTGGAAACGAGCGGAGTCGTTTTTGTTTCTGTCACTTCTTCCATCCCAAAATGATTCGTGATATTTCCTACGATCAGTCCTAACGAGAGAACAAACAGTAAGCCAAAGACGAGTGAAAGAAATGTTTGCCACATTTTTTTGGCAAAAACATTTGTCAAAGCAAAGGCAATGACACTGGCAATCAATACGAAAATAATCATGCGTTATCCCCCACTTCCATCACTACTGGTTCTTTTCTTTTTAAGAAGAAAGCAATCGCAAAGCCGATCAAGCCGAATATGATTGCGACAAAGAAAGCTGCATGGTAACCAGATAAAGTCGCGTTGATTGCTTGATCTTTATAGGCTAAAGGTGTACTTTTCAACACAGCATCAGTTGGTAGATTGTCTTTCGTAACATTCGTCAACACACTGATCAAAATCGCAGTTCCGATTGAACTTGCAATTTGGCGGAAGGTATTGTTCACTGCTGTTCCGTGACTGATCAAGTGGTTAGGTAAAGCATTCATTCCTGATGTTGTCACCGGCATCATGACCATCGAGATCCCAAACATTCGGATCGCATAAAGAATGACGATATACAAAACAGGTGTCGTTTCAGTCAAGAAGGCAAAAGGTGCTGTAGCTGCTGTTAGGATGAACATCCCAACAATCGCAAGACGTTTTGCCCCGTGTTTGTCAAAGATCGCACCAGTGATTGGCATCATTGCTCCCATGATCAATGCACCCGGAAGCAACATCAAACCTGAGTGGAATGCCGATTCTCCACGAATATTTTGAATATATAAGGGAACGACCATTTCTGCTCCGACCATCGCCATATTCGTTACGCCTGCTAGGATCGCTGCAATCGTAAAGGTTGGTGACTTAAAAACACGCAACTCTAAGAATGGATGTTCTAAATGTAATTGCCGCCAAGCAAATGCGACGATGAAAATCACACCAACAATCAAAAAGCTGATTACCTTCGTACTTCCCCAACCGGCGTCTCCTACGCTTGAGAATCCATAAAGTAAACTACCAAATCCAATCGTTGAAAGAATAGCAGAGAAAATATCGATACTTGGATTGGACAAAGGAATCACACTCTTCATCAAAAAGAATGCAAGTACTAAAACAAGAACGACGATGGGAATAACCATTCCAAATAAATCGCGCCAATGATAGTTATCAATGATATAGCCAGATAATGTTGGGCCTAATGCTGGGGCTAATCCGATAACGATCCCAGACATTCCCATAGCCGAACCTCTTTTTTCTGGTGGGAAGATCGATAGCATGATATTTTGCAATAATGGCATAGATACCCCTACACCACACGCTTGGATTAATCGTCCAATCAATAGTGTACTAAAATTAGGAGCAGTAAAACAGGTGATCGTCCCAATCAAAAAAATCGTCATAGCAGACAGATATAATTTTCTAGAACTGAACTTATTGATCAACCAAGCAGTAATCGGAATCATGATCCCGTTCACTAGTAAAAAGCCTGTTGTCAACCATTGCACATCAGAAGCTGAAATATCAAAAGCTTTCATCAATGCTGGAAAAGCAGTTGTCAATAAGGTCTGATTCAAGACTGTACAAAATGTCCCAATCAATAACACAACAACTAATAGTGTACGATTATATGGTTTTCCGTAAATATCTACGGGTTGATTCTTACTCATATGTCTCCTTCTTTCTGAATGTTTTCTGAAATCACTAAGATACTTTATTCCTATTTTTGCCTTTTGTCAACCTACTTGACACAATAGTCAACAAAAGTATAATTAAGGGAACAACCAACAAAGGAGTGTGACGAATGGTGGGGGCTTCACTTAAACAATTATTGGAAAATGACCATTTATTAGTAGGTATTAGTGAATTGAGTGAGATTGTCGGAGTTTCACCACGACAATTGAGATACTGGGAACAAAAAGGCTTTATCCAATCCGTTACTGCTGACGCAAATTGTTCAAGAAAATACCGATTACCGACAGTGGTCAAAGTGGAGATCATCAAGAAATTTTTAGATGAAGGGTACACGTTGACCAAAGCCGCTGAAAAAGCTCAGGAACGTTTAAACAAAATGCACCATGTCCGAAAAGTCTTCTCAAAATCCATCAAAGACATTCAATTGATTGATGAACGTTATACACTCCTTTTAATTGGCGACTTCAATGATCTGGAACAGCTATGCATTATTCATGACGAAGAAACGGATGAACTTTCTTATAAGATCCTTCCAGCAGATGAAACGATCGATCCTAAAAAAGTACTGAAAAAATAAGAAAAGAGCGCAGATTGATTTTTTTACTCCATTAGAGCTTGTAGCCGACATGTTATAGTTAAATAAAAAAACCACCACGAGGTCGGGACAGAAGTGTTCAGCCTCGAGAAATAGGCGCCAACCACGAAAATTGTTTTTCAAATTTTTGTGATTGGCGCCTTTTTAAGCTGTTTGTCATAAACTTTCCATTTATTTTCTTATTTCTTGTTCCAATACTTGTGTCAACCAGTTGATATATTCGGTTTCTCGATTGATTGCGTGAGACAAGATCAGATAATGGCCATAATTTTCATGTTGATCTTTTTCTGTCGGGAAAATCACTTGTTGTCGGGCGAATAAATGCTGTCTTTTTTCTTCATGAAGCTCCTTTTGCTGTTCAAGAATCTCGATCCATGTTGGATCATTGATATCTTTCACAAAATAAAGTTTCAAGACAAATTCGTCTCGATTGACTGGAAGTTCATTTGGTGAGGTATGGATCCATTCGTTTAACAAAACACGTCCTTCTTCAGTCAGCTGATAAATTTTCTTTTCTAGCTTGACTCCAGTGATCCCTACTTCATGTTTGATGATTCCTAGTTCTTCCATTTTGGCCAGTTCAGGATAAATCTGACTATGCTTTGCCTGCCAGAATTCACCGATTTCATTTTTGAATGCCTGATTCAATTCATACCCCGTTTGATTTTTTTTGCTCAGTAATCCCAGTAATATATAGCGTAATGTGTTTTTTCTAGCCATCAAAATTTCCTCCTTGACATTCTCTCAAAATCATTCTATCATAATCACGTAATCAAAAACATGTAAATTATTACATGTTTTAATTTAAAGGGAGATGTTTTACATGAAACAATTCAAAAACTTAGAAGATTTTATCGGAACTCACTTTATCTATACGTATGACAATGGTTGGGAATATGAATGGTATGCAAAAAATGACCACACCGTTGACTATCGTATTCATGGCGGGATGGTCAAAGGGCGTTGGGTCAAAGATCAAGAAGCAGATATCGTAAAATTAACAGATGGTGTTTTTAAAATCACTTGGACTGAACCAACTGGTACAGACGTTGCTTTAGACTTTATGCCAAATGAGAAAAAACTCCATGGCACGATTTTCTTCCCTAAATGGGTCGAAGAACATCCAGAGATCACTGTCACTTTCCAAAACGAACATCTTGCGGAAATGGAAGCTGCTCGTGAAAAATATGAAACATATCCAAAATTAGTCGTTCCAGAATTTGCGACAATTACTTATATGGGTGATGCGGGTGTTGATAATGAAGATGTAATTAGCGAAGAACCTTATGAAGGAATGCCAAAAGACATTCGTGAAGGTCGTTACTTCGACGAAAACTACCGTCGCATCAATAAATAATCACTCTACTAGTATAAAATCAAAAGCCACTCCTTCAATTGATGAAGACCAGTGGCTTTTTGATCATTATAAATGGAGGCTTTTGTTTCTACCTTTTATTTTATTGTAAATAAATATGGTCATTTAACTTTTCCAATTGATTTCTTTATGATTTACATAAATAATTTCATGTTATTTTCAATTTTTTTCTAATTCCTTGCCTCTCCTTTCATTAACCTTTATGATAAGTTTAGTTATTATATGAAAAGGAGCCAAACAGTTGAAAAAATATAGACCATATTTTTTGATTTTTATTTTCGCAATTATTTTCGTATTGCCAAATATCTTATCACACAAATTGATCATCGGGGCGGATGCGCCATTTCATTACAATCGTTTTTATGATGCAGCCCAACAAATTATTCACGGAGACTTACACTACTTCCCATCGATGTATGGCTTTCAACAAAGCGGTCGGATCGTCAATGCAATCTACGGTCCCTTATTCTCCTACTTTCAAGGGTTGATCGTACTTGTTGCTAGAAGTTGGTATCATTACCAGATTTTATCGAATTTTATTCTCTTCCTTATCGCAGGTTGTTCCATGTTGACTTTGTTGCGTTATGTAAAAGTACGTGATTGGGTGAGTGTGCCGGTTTCAGTCTTGTTCATGACGACCTATTCGATTCAATATTGGGCTGTCAATCAAGGTTTTACGAGCTGGGGCACCGTGTTTTATCCTTTATGTATGATCCCGCTCGTTGATTTCATCGTGCATAAAAAATTCCCTGTACTTAAAGTAACTGCAGCGATTGCATTGATGACGCAGATCCATCTACTATCTTCTGTGATGTTAGTATTGATGTATATTCCTTTTTATGGGTATTATTTCTTCACACAAACAAATAAAGGGAAAGCTCTTTTACAGTTAGGTAAATCAATTCTTCTATACTTTATCCTAACGGCAAATATTTGGGTAGGTATGGCAATGGTTTACAGTGGGAATAAGATTCTTCCACCTTTCGTCAATCGACGAATGACAGAGAAATCAATCAACCTTGAGGGAAGTTACTGGTTGAATTATCCGAAAATCCTTCCTGTCGTTTTATTTACTGGTTTTTTATTTTTCTTATTGTTCCGAAAGCGAGAAGAACTGTTTCCAAAACTTTTGTTGCGCACAAGTGTTGTGTTCTTCTTACTTTCAACCAGCCTGATCCCTTGGAATACATTAGTTGAAAACGAAGTGCCATTTATTAGCTTGATTCAGTTTCCATTTCGTTTCTTTGTCCCATTTACCTTGCTTTTTTTACTTTACTTTGCAATCGTCGCCAATCGTTGGGAAAACAAAACCTGGTTACGGATAGCTGCGACCTTACTGATCCTGATCAGTTCTGTTCAGACCATCCAAAACTTATACCGTCACCTCAATAAATGGGAAGATGAAACCTTCGTCAGTCGTCATACGTATTTGTTCGATACACCTGATGAAGCAAGAAAAACTTTCTACAGTCGTGATATGTCCAAAAGTTTATTTGTTTTCCAGAAAACTACGCCAGATTATTTGCCGATCTATAAACAAACAAAGGCAAATAAATACGATCGATACAATGAAGAAATCCTGGAAAATGAAACAACATTCATCAAATCACATCCTGATGGTCGGTTGAGTATCAAATGGAAAAATACCGGTGAACCGACTGTTCATGTGCCAGTTATCGTGTATGATCGAACCGTCTTGATGCAAAATGGACAGAAATTGACGGATTTTGAATTGACCGATATCGGTACACCGATCGTCAAACAGCATAATGGCATCAACGAGATCATTCTCTATTACGACCTTCCCGTCTATTTCTACTTCGTTGTTGCTGCGACTATTGCAGGTTGGCTATCCTTTTTAGGAATCTATCTTTCACAAAAGTTTAATTTTAGGAAAGAAAAAAATGTGAAAATCAGTTAGACCATCATTGTTTAGATTATGCAAAACACGTACGATAAGCGGGACTGTGACAGACTGACTGTCGCAGTCCCGCTTAATTTTGAACTTTGAAAGTAGGAAATCTCCTCCTTTCTCTACTAAATACGTTTATTTTTTTATGGTTATCGGATTGCCACAATCTTCATCAAAACGCTGATGTCTGCTTCTGTCTTTACTTAAAATAGCAAGGGCCAACTAGATGGACCGAATTTTTTCTTTTTTTCCAGATTTCTTGGATCTCCGGTTGTAATACGGCCTGTAGTCTTTCCATTTCACTCACTTTCTTATCGGTTATCGTCATTATTCCGATCAAGCCATTCTTTTTTTAAATAATATCAAATAGCTACTTTTTTTATGGCAATAACTAAATTGCCAACTATCCCAAAATCTCAATTCACGTTTCACATCCTAGAGATTATTTAACAACTCTTCTATCTTAGATAGTCGTTCGCAAGCATCCTCACCAATAAACATTTTTATTGATTTTTCTGTGGGTTCATTCTGTTTATCTGATAAAACTTCCGCTTTATTTAGTTTCATATCCTCATTCTCCTTAATCATAGTATTCATTGACAAGCACTCAAACCATTCCTTCGAAACTGTTATCAAAACGATGAAATACTTTAATTATCTTATCTTCAACAACTAAAACTCTTTGTAAAACGATACGAGATTACCTTTGTCGCAAGAAACAAATCCAAATCCCTCATAAAAGTACCTTACATCTGGAGCATCTTCAGTCAAAAGTATTTTCTGTCTTACCTCTTTATATTCCTGTAAAATCTCAGCCAGTAAATAAGTTCCTATCTTTTTATTTTGGTAATCAGGATGAACTAAGAGATCTTGTATATATATAATTGTCTGACCATCACCAACCACTCTGATCAACCCCACTAATTTATCTTGATGCCAAGCAGTTATTACGGATAAGGAATGAGCGATTGCTTTTTCTAACCTATCCAAGTCATTCGTATAACTAGTCCATCCTACACTGGCATATAGATTTTCAAGTTCACTTTTATGTATCTGTACATTGGTCTGATAATTTATCATAGATTTTCACTCCTATTTATTTTAGCTTGCTCTTTTCATATCATTACTTCGATTATATCAATATTCCTTCTAAACAGCTTAGTATACTGCAAACCAAGTCTAATTATCCCAATTTTTATCTAGCTATTCTAAAATTAGTTTACAAATGTTTTTCTAGATCACCAATAATAGTCAGCAACGCTATAAAAGCACATCATTTAAAACAACTGACTGTTTTTTAAAGATGTGCTTTTTTGTTATTCGCCTTTTTATATTTTCACTCTCACTTTATAGCTCCATTTCCACAGCTACCCCAAAATGATCACTAACGATTGAACCATTCGTCCCATCAAAGACACGGATATACGAACTGACTTTACTCTCCATCGGAACGAAAATATAGTCGATTCGCAGTGCTTCTGTATTGTTTTCCCAGCCATCGATTTTTTTCTCGATCGTGGCTTCTTCAGATTTTTGCTCTGCTAGAACATACGCATCTTTGATATTCAATTGATTGTCTGCCACTAAGCAATACCCTTCCTCACCTGCTGGATTATTAAAATCACCCATCAACAAGCAAGGTATTTGATAAGTTAAGAGTTCTCTCTGTAAGAATTGCCACTCGTAGGCAAAGCCCGTTTCTATATCTGACCACCAAGAGAAATGACAGCTTGCGACAACGATTGGTTGGTTGTCAATTACTGTTTCTGCCACAAGGATCATGCGGGTACGGTAGTTTTCTTTTTCTTTTGTTTCAGACACTATGTATGCCCGACTATCCAAAAGAACCTTTGATAAAATAGCGTTTCCTTCTTCGTACTTATCATAACCAATATGACTCATTTCCCAACTCCAAAAATAGGATTCCCCTGCTTCTGCCAGTCGTTGGATCAAGCAATAAGCGAAATTATCTTTGTGGATTGGGGTCTGATTCGTTACTGGACAAAAACCGACTAGCTCTTGTTCATTTACGATTTTTGTTTCAATCAGTTGATTGACCTCTTGCAAAGTAATCACATCATAGCGCTCAACTAAAATCTTATCTGCAAGGTCTTGTAGTTTAGTTAATGGTTCTTCTTCCAACCAACTATGTGTATTCAACGTCATTATTTTCATTTTTTTGGAACCTCTTTTCTATTTTTACATAAAAATCAGAGACTGTTACGTCAGCGCTGATCATTGAAGAAATCTCTCCTCAATCGTCTCGCTTTTTCGTCACAATCTCTGATCACTTCTTGTATTTATTATAGCTTGATTTTTCCGATTTCTGTACCCATTTCAACAGAACCCAGTGTAGTGATCGCAATTTCTTTCACTTTATCATCCGTGAAAACAACCATGATCGTTGTATCTTTTCCTTGTTCTTTGACTTTTGCAAGATCCATGCGTGCAATCGGCATACCTGGTGTGACTTCTTGTCCTTCTTTCACAGATATTTCAAATGCAGGTTGCGCCATTTGGACAGTATCGATTCCCATGTGGATCAGTACTTCTGCGCCTTCAGCTGTTTCCATCCCAATAGCGTGCTTCGTTGGGAATACGCTAACGATTTTACCCGCTACTGGAGCAGTGATCGTATCTGTTTCAGGAATGACTGCAAAACCGTCACCCATCATTTTTTGTGAAAAGACTGGATCATTGACCGCTGCTAAAGCAATCACTTCTCCTTTGGCTACTGCGTATAATTCTTTTTCGATTCCTAATGCTGCTGTCGCTGTTTCTTTTTCCATCACGACTTCTTTGACTTGTGGTTCAGGAATATCTGCGCCTGATTGCAATAAATCTTCAATATCTGATTTTAACACATCTGCTTTTGGCCCATAAACGGCTTGGACACCATTGTCTTTGACGATCAATCCCATTGCGCCAGCACGTTTCCACGCGTCTTCTGAACCAACTCTGCCTCGATCTGCCACTGTTACACGTAAACGTGTCATACAAGCATCCACGTCTTTGATATTTTCTTTTCCACCTAATAAATGGATGATTTGGATAATTTGTTGATCCACCACTCCTGTTGTCGTGCCAGTTGTTGTTTCTTCACTGTCATTATCATAGTTCCCGTTACGTCCTGGTGTAGCAAAGTTGAACTTCTTAATCAAGAAGTTTGCTAAGAAATAAGTCACTACGCCAAAGAGAATGACACAAATGACGAAGTTGATTAAATCGCCACCAAGCCCTGCTTTAATTCCTAATGGTGTTCGTGTCAATAATTCGATATTCCCGAAGGAATGGACACGCAATGGTAAGATATCCGCCATCGCAAAAGCTGCTCCTTGAATGACTGCATAGATCGCATACAGTGGAACTGCTGCAAACATAAACATAAATTCTAATGGTTCTGTTACCCCTGTTAAAAAGACAGCTAAAGCAGCTGAGAAATACATGGATTTGTATTTTGCTTTTTTGTCTGGATCGACATTGCGATACATCGCAAGCGCCATCCCCATCAAAATACCAGAAGAACCAATCATTTGACCGACTTTGAAACGTGCGGGTGTCCAATTGTTCAATACGAATTCATACTGTGCCATGTCTCCTGCACCTCGTAGGTTCACTAAGTCAGTTGCCCAAGCTAACCATAATGGATCTTGTCCAAATACTTGTGTACCGGCTTGTGCGCCAGATAAAATCTCATATGTTCCACCTAATTGCGTATAGTTGATTGGAATCGTCAACATGTGGTGTAAACCAAAAGGTAGTAATAAACGTTCTAATGTTCCATATAAAAATGGTGCTAAAATCGGTGCGCTATCTTGTGATTGTGCAATCCATAAACCAAAATTATTGATTCCTGCTTGAATTGCTGGCCAAACTGCTGCCAAAATAAGAGCTACGATCGTTGACCAAAGAATCACTACAAAGGGAACAAATCGTTTCCCATTAAAGAAAGAAAGTGCATCTGGTAATTTACGGTAGTTATAGTATTTGTTATAAGCCATCGCACCGACGAACCCAGCGATGATCCCTACGAATACTCCCATGTTCAATGCAGGAGCTTCTAAGACACTCGTAAAGAATCCTTTCACCATGATTCGTGTACCAAACAACGTATGTGTGAAGGCATCTTCATTGGCTAACATCTCTGTTGTGACACCGAAGATCGCTCCTGTGATCCGATTGATCAAAACAAACGAGATTCCGGCAGCGAATGCACCACCTGCTCGTTCTTTTGCCCAACTACCACCTATCGCTAATGCAAATAATAAATGCAAGTTCCCAATAATTGCCCAACCAATACTTTCAAGAACACCACCCGTAGTGACAAGTGCTGCCATGTTCGGGTTGATCAATGGGATCGATTTCCCGATACTGATCATTAAACCAGCAGCTGGCATAACTGCTACAACGACCATTAAAGCCTTTCCAAATTTCTGCCAAAAATCAAAACTAAACATTTTCTTCAATTTCTACCTCTCCTTTACGCAATCGGTTTCGTTAATCCGTATTATAGAGGTAATTCCTTTTTTTGTAAATGCTTTATTTTTATTTTATTTATTTTTTGATCCAGAAGCATGATACAACAGATACAATAAGAACTATACAGAAAAACTAGGGCAATGATACTTTCCACCCTCTTGCGAAGTGTTCTACAATAAAAAAGATTGAGTATTTATCAGTTTACTATTGACTGACGCAACCGGTTGCGTTTATTATAAACCTAAGAAATGAAACATTTAGGAGGAGAATCATGAAACAAATCAAACGCTTATTCCAAATCGACCCTTGGAAAATCAGTACGACAACATTAGATAAAGAAAACTTACGTTTGCAAGAGTCATTGACAAGCATTGGAAACGGCTACATGGGAATGCGTGGAAACTTCGAAGAAACGTACTCTGGCGATCATCACCAAGGCACTTATTTAGCAGGCATCTGGTATCCTGATAAAACTCGTGTGGGTTGGTGGAAAAACGGTTATCCTGAATATTTTGGGAAAGTCATCAATGCGGTCAACTTTATCGCAATGGATATTTATATCAATGACCAATTGATCGATTTAGCTTCCCTTGATCCAGAAGATTTTCATTGGGAATTAGATATGCAAAACGGGGTCTTATCTCGTCACTTCACTATCACAACAGCAACGAATAAAGTCCATTTCTCATTTGAACGTTTCTTGAGTATCGCCAAAAGAGAAGCTGCCTATATTCGTGTAAAAGTTGAATTGCTTGCTGGTTCAGCCACCGTGAAGTTCGTTTCGAAACTGGATGGACATGTACAAAATGAAGATAGTAACTATGATGAGCATTTCTGGAACCAAATTGACCGTGGTACAAAAGACTCAATCGGCTATTTGACGACAAAAACGATCCCTAACGCTTTTGATATTGAGCAATTCACTGTCACTGCCGGAATGCGCCATTTGATCAACGGAGAAGTAGCTATCCCTGTATTTGAAGAAGAAACTTTAGCTTTACAAGGGGTCTTCACATATGACCTAACACTAAATGAACCTGTGATCGTGGATAAAGAAGTCTTGATTTTGACGAGTCGTGATATTCCTGAAGCACAACAATTCACAACACTTATGGCTGAATTTGACCAGTTAACTACCCATTATGATGCAGCCAAAGAAGAGCAAACAACCGCTTGGGCAAAACGTTGGGAATTGGCTGACGTAGTGATCGAAGGCGACGATGAAGCGCAACAAGGCATCCGTTTCAACCTTTTCCAATTATTCTCTACTTATTATGGTGAAGATGAGCGCTTGAATATTGGACCAAAAGGCTTCACTGGCGAAAAATACGGTGGTGCGACATACTGGGACACAGAAGCTTACGCCGTGCCATTATATCTAGCATTAGCTGACCCAGAAGTCACAAAAAATTTATTGAAATACCGTCACAATCAATTACCACAAGCAATCCACAATGCTCAACAACAAGGATTGAAAGGGGCGCTTTATCCAATGGTGACCTTTACAGGTGTCGAGTGCCACAACGAGTGGGAAATCACCTTTGAAGAAATCCATCGTAACGGTGCGATTGCTTACGCGATCTACAATTATACAAATTATACAGGCGATACGTCTTATCTGAAAAATGAAGGACTTGAAGTATTGGCTGAGATTGCTCGTTTCTGGGCGGATCGTGTCCATTACTCAAAACGTCAAAATAAGTATATGATCCATGGTGTGACTGGTCCGAACGAATACGAAAACAATATCAATAACAATTGGTACACGAATACGATTGCCGCTTGGGTCCTTCGTTATACTCGTGAAAATTATTTAGCGTTCAAAGAAGAAACAACAATTGAAATCAGCGAAGAAGAATTAGCAAAATGGGCTGATATTGTCGAAAACATGTACTACCCGATCGACGAGGAACAAGGAATTTTTGTACAACATGATACATTCCTAGACAAAGATTTGATGCCAGTTTCGGATTTACCACTTAGCGAATTGCCTTTGAACCAAAAATGGTCTTGGGATAAGATCTTGCGTTCTTGCTTCATTAAACAAGCAGATGTGTTACAAGGCATCTATTTCTTCAATGAAGAATTTACAAAAGAGGAAAAACAACGGAACTTTGATTTCTATGAACCGATGACGGTTCATGAATCTTCTCTTTCTCCAAGTATCCATGCGATTTTAGCTGCTGAACTTGGCTTGGAAGAAAAAGCGGTCGAAATGTATCAGCGTACTGCTCGCTTAGATTTGGATAACTATAACAACGATACAGAAGATGGATTGCATATCACCTCAATGACAGGTAGTTGGTTAGCGATCGTTCAAGGTTTTGCGCAAATGAAAACCGCCCATGGCGAATTATCTTTTGCACCATTTTTACCAAACACATGGAATGCCTATTCTTTCCATATCAATTACCGCGGTCGCTTGATTTTCATCGCTGTTTCTGATGAACAAGTCACATTTACCTTACTGAATGGTGAGGCACTGGAATTGACTGTGTATGGACAAACACAAGAGCTAGCAGATCAACTAACGATTCCATTAAGAAAGGACGATGCACATGTTTAAAGGTGTCCTATTTGATTTAGACGGTGTCATCACCGACACAGCAGAATTCCATTATCGCGCCTGGAAAAAACTTGGTGAAGAAATCGGGATTTCAATCGACCGAAACTTCAACGAACAATTAAAAGGAGTCAGCCGAGAAGATTCATTAACATTGCTTCTTGCTTATGGAAAGAAAGAAAATGTCTTTTCAAACGAAGAATTCGCTGCTTTAGCCAAACGTAAAAATGAGTATTATCTAGAAATGATTCAAGAAATCACGCCAGCAGACGTATTTCCGGGTATTGTCCCTTTATTAACAGAATTAAAGAAAGCTGGCATCAAGATCGCCTTAGCTTCTGCTAGTAAAAACGGGCCATTCTTACTAGATAAAATGCAATTGGCGGATTACTTTGATGCGATTGCTGATCCTAGCAAAGTAGCAAGTGGCAAACCCGCCCCTGATATCTTTTTATTAGCAGCCAAAGAAATCGGATTAGAGGCGACTGATTGTTTAGGTATTGAAGATGCAAAAGCAGGCATCCAAGCGATCATTGCAAGTGGCGCTTATCCTGTAGGCATTGGACGCAAGGAAGATCTTGGGGAGGACATTCCGATCGTCGCTGATACGTCTTCGTTAACACTCGACTATCTACAACACGTTTGGCGCAAAGATGTCTGAACCAAGCATTTCTGTCCTCCCCATCAAACAAACAAATCTAAAAAAAATCACATTGAAGAACGACGAGCTAGAAGTCGTTCTTCTCAATTATGGTGCTCGCTTGCATCAAATATTCACAGTAGATAGAGTGGGAAAAATGGAAAATATCTTACTCTCTTACGACCATCTTCAAGATGTTTTATCTGATCATAGTTTTTTCGGTGCAACTGTTGGTCCAGTGGCAGGTAGGATCAGAAACGGTGAATGGGGACCTCACCGACTAGAAAAAAATCATGGCAAGCATCATATCCACGGCGGAACAAACGGCTGGTCCTTTCAGTTTTGGGAGGTAGAAGTATTCAAATCACCTCAAGCAGTGGGTGTCGTCTTTTATTTAAAAGATACATTTTCAGGTTATCCTGGACCAATCACCGCGACTGTGACTTATCAATTAGAAGGAAATAGATTAGTCATGATCACTAAAGCCAACAGTGTAGTAGAAACGATTTGTAACCCGACAAATCATGCCTATTTCAATCTATCTGGAAATGGAAAACGTGATATTGATTCCCATCAACTCCAGATTCAATTAGATAGCTTATTACTTTTGGATCATGACAAATTACCTACAGGGGAAACCCTGGACAAAGCGGACTTACCAATCAATTTTCAAGAATCAAATACAGTGACAGAGATTTTATCCAAGTATCCTTTAGGTCTTGATGACGTTTTTTTATTAAATACGCCTAAACTCACCAAAAACAGCTTAACTTTATCAGAAGAAGCTTCCGGTCGCCAAATGAATATAGCAACTACGAACAAAAGTATGGTATTATTTTCTACAACTGGGTTCGATGCAGATTTACAGATCAACGGTCAACACATGCATTCTCATTTTGGCTTAGCGATCGAACCACAAGAAATACCAGATATCGTTCATTTTCCGGAGTTTGGCTCGATTACGCTGCGACCTGGACAAGAACGCGTCAGCCAAACAACTTATGAATTTAGTACATTCACTTAACCAGTTTGATTTAACTTGGTTTCAACAAGACGATGGACGATGAAAAAGAAAGGTGATTTAACTTATGGCAATTACAGTGAAAGATGTTGCAAAAAAAGCAGGCGTAGCGACATCTACTGTTTCTCGCGTGATCAATGACCATCCAAGTATTTCCGAAACAACGAAAAAGAAAGTACGAAAAATCATGGATGAACTAGGATATGTTCCCAATATCACAGCGAGAAATCTTGGTAAACGTGTATCAAGCGCTGTAGGTGTCATTCTTCCACCACTCGATTCCAAAGAGCGTCTTGGCAACCCGTTTTATTTAGAAATCATGGAAGCAATCAACGAAGAAGCACGACATCACGGTGTAACAACAGCTATTGCTACCGCAAAAAGTTTCGACGTCTTATTAGAGAACGTTCAGCGTATGCATTTACAAAAACAAGTTGATGGTTTTATCCTAGTCTACTCCGATAGTGACGATCCAGTCATCGATTACCTTTATGAACAACAGATTCCGTTCACACTGATCGGACAACCGTATCATCATGAGAACGAAATCATCTACATTGATAACGACAATCAACTATTAGGAAAACAAGCCACCGAATTTTTGATCGATAATGGCCATAAAAATATTCTTTTCGTGACCAATACAACACATGAAAGTTTATACTTTGAACGCTATTTCGGTTATCAAAAAGCGATGATGTTAGCAGGACTGAGTGCCCAACCAAGTGTGACTTTGGAACAGGCTGAAGATTACTTAGATTTTGACACGATCTTAAAAAAAGCTGAAGCGACAGCGCTAGTTGTTATCGATGATATTTTTGCTTTACGCACGATGCAACTCGCCCAAATGTATGGCTATATCATCCCGGAAACCCTTTCGATGATCAGCTTCAATAACTCGATTTTTTCTACATTGATGCATCCTTACTTAACAAGTATCGACATCGATATCTCTGAGTTAGGTCGAGTCGCGATGCAAAAATTGCAAGAACTGATCCATGAAGAAGTGAGCAATGGTGTACGCTTAGTGATCCCCCATCGTTTGATCAAACGAGAAACGGTCGTTCCATTGAAAGAAAAATAGGGTAGCCATTCCTAGGCGAATCAAAAAAAAATAGCAAAGCATCTTGTCTTAGGACAAAAGATACTTTGCTATTTATTTTTACTAGTAATCAACTGATCCACTAACGATAAGTCCAAATTTGTAGTTAATTAGAAATAATCAAAAAAATGAAATCTCTTCCATTTTTTCTAAAAATCCCTTATAACGTGGGTAAATAGGTATGCGTTAACATGCCCCCTGTAGTCCGTTCAAAGCGGATGGCATCGATAGGAGCTTTAGAGCACGTCTACTTGGCCAAAAGTTGAGACGGCTCTATTTTTTTGCTCTTGATTTTTTAAGAAAAACAACACCTACGAAGAAAATAGTTCTTCATAGGTGTTGTTTTATATCCTCTAAGAGGGAGTTTCCCCCACTATTCTTTTAAGTCTGCTTCAACCTCAGTCAACCAGGTTGTTTTCTTCACGTGATTGATGATCAGCGGAATAACAAACATCACGATCGCGATGACCGCAACAAGCAATGCATCCGCTAACGTTGAAGTTCCTAACGTTGAAACAACAACGGCGATAATTGCCAACATCAGCATACAGCTAACCAGCCACGCAAAGCCATTTCCTTTTTTACCGATTCGATAAGGACGAGGCAATTCTGGATGGCTAGTTCTCATTTTCACTAAAGATATAGCAATCAACAGATAGACGATACAATAAATCACAGTGGTTGCATTCGTCAATGTAAGAAAGACCGCACTTACATCATCCATGACGCCATAAAGTAACGCAAAGAGGGAAATAACTACTGATTGCGTCAATACCACATTTCTTGAAACACCATATTCATTTTCTTTATGGAAGCCAAATTTTGGTGGTAAGAATCCTTCACGTGCTACTTGGATGATCGTTTTAGAAGGTCCAGTTACCCAAGCAGACAATTGTAGTAACACACCAATAAAGACCATAAAGCTGAAGATATTACCGATGAACGTTGGTAATCCTAAAATATCACAATAGATCAATACTGGTTGTGTGATGTTTGCCAATTCCATTGTTCCTTCTGGGACGACATTTGCAACAAACAAGGCATTGATGACATTCAATAACACTAGTCCGATCAATGCAATAAAGACCCCTTTAGTATAGTTCTTCGTTGCATCTTTCAAACGAGGCATATACACTGAGCTCATTTCGATTCCCACAAAAATAAATGTGATCCCTGCTAAATATTTCAATGAATCACTGTGTTGTAGATCAGGCAATGCTTTCGACCATGAAAAATCCCCCAGATAGCCATTTGAAACAAGTCCCACTTTGAAAAACGCTAAGATCCCCAAAATAAACATGATCACCACAGGAATATAAACGCCCAACCAAACACCAATATTCCCGCCAACTTTCGCCATGTCAAACTTCAAGTTGAGCAAGGTGATGATCCAGTAAATGACTAAGATACACCCTAAAACGAAATAGTGATTGTTGCCAAGAGCGGCGTTCCCAAACGTATTCCCTAATAATGGACCTAAGGTAGAAGCGACCATGACCATTCCTGGGAACATTTGCACCCAAAGTAACCATGCAACGACAAATCCCCATTTACTACCTAGAGCTGTTTTGACCCAAAGTTGTGGGCCTCCTTCTTGTGGCAGCATCGTTGATAATTCCCCAGAAATCATTGAAAGGGGTCCAGCAAAAAACAAGACGGCAAAAATCGTGTAAAAAATCAATGTCCAACCAACAGCTGACAATGTTGGGATACTACGAACAGTGGCACATAACGCCATGGTCAACCCAATGAATGTTCCTAGCCCCATTTTACTAACTTGAGCTTTACTCAATTTTGACACTCTCCTTATTCATAAATAAATAGGCGTGTCTTTGAAACTTTTCATTAACAGCAACTAAAAGCAAACGTATGGCCAACTTGTGCTTTGAGTATTCTTTGCTTGGATCATCAAGCTTCAAAGGCACGTCAACATGAATTATTCAATAAGAGAAAGGAGGCTCATTATTCGTTTTGAACGAGAAATGAGCGCCCATTCTACTTACTTTCTCTTCGTTCATAAAAAGATTTACATTTATTTTGTTTCGTTTGCCACTAACTGATCTGCATAGATTTTTTCTAGTTTGCTTTGAAGCGCTGCTTTGATTTTTTCTGCATATTCTTCAAAATGTTCTGCTTTATTCATATAAGGCGTCATGACACTGGCACGCAAGACTGTGACTTTTCCAGCACGTTCCCATTCTTCTTCTGTAAATCCTAATTGTTTTACAAATTGTAATGGGCTGTTGCCATAATCTGGAATTGCAAAGTCTGTATGGGATGTCAAGAATTCATTGCCATAGATGCTTCCTTTGACATAAGAAGAATAATCATATACATCATGATTCAATTGGTTCATTGCTACCAGATCATTATTGCCTTTTTCTTTGAATACGTAATCGACCATATTGAAATCCGGATAAGTCAATGGATGCACTTCGATTTCTTTATCCCCTACTTTGAAGGTTAAATTGTTCAAGAAGTGGAAGAAACGATGTGCGCCTTCAATTGATGCGCCCATCAATTTGCCATAACCAGTCACATTAAGCGGTAGTACATGATGTGCTGCCCAAACACTTGCGGCAGTTGCTCCAGCTTTTGATCCTTCTAGGATATAAGCACCAAGCAATGCTGGGATATCTGCACCTTTTTCAAATACGTACGTTGCAAAGTAAGAGATCACATCACGCATACGAATGTCTTTGATTACAATTCCCCCAGCAGAGTAAGGAACATAGCCCATTTTATGTGGATCGATCGTTACTGATTCTGCTTCTTCAATTGCTTGATACGCGCGATGTACTTCTTCTAAAAGATAATCTTTATTTTCTGTGAAGACATGATGTTTTGCGTGTACTTCTTTCAATTGGTCAAATGGGATGAATTCATTGTTTTCATCAAGGAAGATCGCACGTCCGTAACCACCGTAAGCAGCGTCGACGTGTAGATAGAAGTAAATGCCTTCTTTTTCTAGCTCCCGACGTAATGCAACGATTTTGTCGATTTCATCAATTGCTCCTTCTTCGGTAGAACCAACAACTCCTACAACGCCTAATACTGGGATTTGTTCAGCAGCCAACTCACGGATGATTGCTTCAAGTTCATTGATATCCATGCGATAATTATGATCAACAGGTACTGGGATGACTTGATCTAGACCGACACCAATAATATCTGCTGCCTTCAACCAAGAATAGTGTTTTGTTTGTGGGACTAACCATTTACCTAATTGTTGAAGATGTTTTCCACTGCGTGCAGAATGTGCTTTGATCTCATCGATTTTTTCTGGCACTTGATCTAACAGATCGATGATTTCCCGAGTTGAAAGATTCATTAATTCCCAATCTGTTTGACCTGAAACCAATTCAGGTGTCACTTCTTTCATCGCAAGGGGTAAAGATTTGATGTTACGGGCATACCAAAGACCTTCTAAATTTGCTAACGAGCCATCTGCCACGATATGGCCCCAGCCATTTTTGTACCCCATCAATGTAGCAAATTCCATTCCGACTTCTTCTTCCATTTGACTTGTTGCTGGAGAAGATTCATATGCGACGTTATTTCCATTCCATAACATCGCAAAATTATAGGCTAATAACGATGGCATCAATGTTTCAGAGTTCATATGACCCCAATAACGACCTGCATTATGCCATGGGACAGAGTGTGTGCGCATCCGCGTAGAGATTTCAGCTAACACATCTTTTGTTTTATTGATCGTGTGCGCAAAGCTTTCACTGCTTTTTTCTTCCGGCGTAATGATCGGCATATCTTGTGGCATATAATTTTGACGCCATCCTAAGTGTTCGTCCACTAATTCATTTAACAAAGCTTTATAGATTTGGCCATTCTCTGCTTTGTCTCCAATGAATAGTGCATTTAAATTTAAATCATTTACCTTTGATTCCATTTAGAAACCCTCCTAAAATAATTTTTTAAATTTTGTCGAGGCTTAGATTACACCTGTTTTTTATTTCTGTAAATATCACTTTTTCTATTTTTCTCATTTCATTTTAATGTTTTTAATTGTTTGAATTGTTGGTACAATTAATAAAAATTAAAAAAAGGAGGGAATTTACAAATGTAAATTCCCTCCTCATGATTGTATTAACGACAACCGACGTAACTATTAGGATAAGTTTCAAAAATTGGAATTTTGTAATGGAATAGACCTTTTACAAGGTAAAAAATTACTAAATTCTAATCAACTACTTTGGCCAAAAAGTAGCGTTTTTTCCCTTTTCTGATCACTACGAATTTACCATCAAATTCTGTAGCTGGATCAATGACAAAATTTAAATCGGTTACGCGATCACCGTTAATACTTATAGCTCCGTTCGACACATCTTCACGCGCTTGACGTTTTGATGGCTCGATTTTTGTGGAAACAAGTAGTTCCACGATATTTTCAGGGGTACTTGAAATCTCTACATTCGGCATGTTTCCAAAGCCTTGTTCGATTTCTGACGCATTTAGTTCTTTGATATTTCCAGAGAACAATGCAGCTGTGATTTTTTGCGCTTCTTGTAAGTCTTCTTCGCTGTGGACAAAACGTGTCACTTCTTCTGCTAAACGGCGTTGTGCTTCACGTTTTTCAGGTTCTGTCTCCACTTTTTTCGCTAATTCATTGATTTCTTCTTGTGATAAGAAAGTAAAGAATTTCAAGTATTTCACAACATCCCGATCATCTTGATTCAACCAGAATTGGTAGAATTCGTAAGGGGATGTTTTTTCAGGATCTAGCCAGATTGCCCCACCGGCAGTTTTTCCGAACTTTGTTCCATCTGCTTTTAGCATCAATGGAATCGTCAACCCAAAGGCTTCCGCTTCTGGTCCTTCCAATTTACGAATCAGATCTAAACCAGCAGTGATGTTTCCCCATTGGTCAGCTCCACCGATCTGTAATTGCACATCGTATGTTCTGTGTAAGTGCAAGAAGTCGATCGATTGCAAGATTTGGTAAGTAAATTCGGTAAATGAAATTCCGACTTCCAAACGACTTGCCACGATATCTTTTGCTAACATCGTATTGATGTTGAAATTCTTTCCGTAGTCTCTTAAAAATTCTAATAAAGAAATATTTGATAACCAGTCATAGTTGTTCACGAATGTGATGTTGGCACCTTTCCCAAACAGTTTACGCATTTGGTTCGTTAGTGCATCCACATTATGTTGGACTTGTTCCATCGTTTGTAAAACACGTTCACTTGTACGTCCACTTGGGTCACCGATCGTTCCAGTTCCTCCACCAATCAAGATGTATGGATGATGCCCTGCTAATTGGAATCTTTTCATCATCATAAACGGGATCAAATGCCCAATATGCATCGAATCTCCTGTTGGATCGACACCACAGTAAAGCGAGATACTCTTTTCTTCAACAAGCTCGCGAAGTCTTTCTTCGTTGGTTTGTTGGTTAATGGCATCACGCCAAGTTAATTCATCAATAATATTCATAACATTTCCCTCCATATCTTTTTTATGAAAGCAGGTCCCTGCCAGCATGTCATTTATTAACGGGCAGACAACAAAAAAATCCCTTGACAATCAAGTCAAGGGACGAAAATTCGCGGTACCACCCAAATTATATGCTTGTTTCCCAAACATATCTCTCTAACATTTAACGCTGTCGCGTGGCTTCATGCCATAGACTCCTAAAATGTAATTCGCGCTAAAGCATGTACTAGTTCACAGCAACCACTAGCTTTCTGAAACATTGGCTTTACCCACTACTTCGTTTTATTCATCGTCTAATTCCTTATTCATCTATCTCCTATCTTAGAACGCACTGTTTTTTTTGTCAACAAAAAAATTTTTCTTGATCATTCGAACGACAAAAAATAACGTCGCTTTTTAATCTTGAAATAGGCGGAAATTGATTGAATTGAAGAAGCCTTTATTGATTCCATCGCTAGAATATAGGGGCATTTACCGCTCGATTTGTTGAAAATGTTTTTCTTATTGCACGCATCTTGCATGTACCATTATTTTAATTACATAATTGTCGTTACGTTAATAATTCAAACAGCTGTTATATTGTTATAGGTATTAAAAATTATTTTAGAAAGAAGGAATAAAAAATAAAAAATGAAAGAACCATTTTCTATTTTTCTTTCTTATGCCTCTGTGCTGATCGCGCCTTTCACAACCTCTTGTAAACAGTGTTCCAGAAGCAATCCCTTCAGAAATAAGCCAAGAATCTCAAAAATTTGACGAACAATTTTCGAGTCTCTCGACTTATTTCTCGGAGCTAGATACTTCTGTCATAACCTCCTTTTCCCTAGGTTAGAAACTTTTTTCACCCACCTTTTATATTTCGTCGATTATTTCTAATAACGTAGTAAACAAGATGGCACTAGATGCCGCACCAGGATCAATATGTCCGATTGAACGTTCACCTAAATAAGAAGCACGTCCTTTTTTCGCGACTAATTCTGCTGTGTGTTCTTTTGCTTGCTCAATTACTTCTTTCGTCAGATTGCCTGCGGTTAGTGCTTCAGCTACAGGGAACCAAACATCTAACATGGTTTTATCTTCTTGTTCCGCTTTTCCTCTTGCTTGGATGCCGTTCGCTCCTTCACGGATGATCTCACCTAATTGTTCCTGTGAATCGATCTGCTCTACTCCTTTTGTCGCTTTCATCAAGTTCATAAACGCAGAACCGTAAAGAGGACCCGAAGCGCCTCCCACTTTAGAAATCATCGCCATAGAGAACATCTTGAACGTATCACTAATAGTGTCAGGTGCCCCCTGTTGAAAAGCTACTTCATAGGCTGTCACACCTCTTCCCATATTATTCCCATGATCCCCATCGCCAATGGGGGTATCTAAATCACTTAGATACGCTTTTTTCTCTTTGATCTCTTCAGCAAAGCGGTTAAGCCATGCTTGGATCTCTTTTACCGTCAACTTCATTTTCATCATCCTTTACCATGCTATCGTTTTTACGTGACTTGTTAAAGCAGCTTTCCAAGTGGTTTCTGTTAAGTCAACCATTGTTAATGATAGTCCTTGCATATCCAATGAAGTCATCAAATCACCGACTTTATGGAAAGTAACATCCACCTGTTCTTCACTCAATAACGCCAACACATCATTCATGAATACAAATTGTTCCATCAATGGTGTACCACCCATCCCATTCACTAAGACACCGACTTCTTTGGGTGTTTCAGTATACTCACTCAAAATTTTCATGACTAACTCTTTCGCTAATAATTTAGAGGGTTGCAGTTTTTCTCGACGATAACCTGGTTCGCCATGAATCCCTACGCCGTATTCGATCTCATCTTCATTTAGGTCAAAACCAGGCTTTCCTACTTCTGGGACAGTCGCAGCCCGTAATGCGACACCAATTGTTTTGGTCGCAGCAACTACTTGCTCTCCTAATTCCTTCAGTTGAGTCAAGCTCGCGCCATTTTTGGCAGCATCTCCTAAAATCTTATGAACAAGAATAGTCCCCGCTACGCCACGCTTCCCTGCCGTATACGTGCTATTTTCTACCGCGATATCATCATCGACCACTACTTCTTCGACGTCAATCCCATCCATAGCAGCTAACTCTTTTGCCATTTCAAAATTCAATATATCTCCAGTATAGTTTTTGACGATCAATAACACACCTTGACCTTGATCTGCTTCTTTGATCGCTAGTTGGATTTGATCAGGTGTCGGTGAGGTAAAAACATCCCCCAAGACTGCTGCACTTAACATACCATCTCCGACAAAACCTGCGTGAGCTGGTTCATGTCCACTACCACCTCCAGAAACTAACCCAACTTGTTCGTTCAACTGATTTTTCGCAATTACACGAGAAGCTTCTACACGATGTACTAGTTCTGGATAACTCTTTACGATCCCTTCTAGCATTTCTTCTACGATATCCCCAGGTTCATTCATGATTTTTTTCAATTTACATCCACCCTTTCTTCCCTGCTTGTCGTGCTTCTTCTATGATTTGTTCGATATTGTCGGTTGTTCCTGCTGTAATAGCAGCCGCAAAGGCTCCTTCTACTAAGGGGGCATCCACCAAGTAGTAGTTTTTTTGTTGAGATTCCTCCAATAAATCTTTTGCCATTTCTGAATTCATCACTGCGCTACCAAGATCAGCAAAGACAAAATAAGCAGATGAATCGGCTGATTGATTGACAGCATCAACGATCTTCATCGGATCAGAACCCAGTTCTCCCTCTTCGATTCCGCCAAGTGATAATACTTCTACGTCATCAGTTTGTTGCATTTGTTCAATCATCTCTTTGATGCCGTCTGTGACCTTCTTACTATGAGAAAGCAATAAGATACTTTTCTTCAACGAATTCTCCTCCTTCAGTTCATCCCCCTTTTTTGTAAGGGTTTTCTTAGCGCTATATTAAGTATATATCAACTCCTATGGGTAATGGAAATAATGCGATATAATGAACGATAGTTTTTTATTTACATGAAGATAAAGATAGGACGAAAAAGAGATATTTGCTATACTTTCCTTAAAGAAAGGAGTGATCAAAATGATCATTACAACAACCAATAGCGTAGAACATCAAGTCATTGAGTCTTATGAGGGAATTGTTTTTGGTGAAGTCATTACGGGAATCAACGTCTTAAAAGATTTGGGTGCAGGGATTCGTAACGTTTTTGGCGGACGCTCAAAAAGTTACGAAGGGGAATTATTGACAGCAAGAGAAGAAGCATTAGCTGAAATGGCACAACGCGCAGAAGCACTTGGCGCAAACGCAATCATCGGGATGAAGATGGATTATGAAGTCTTAGGTTCAGATAACGGGATGTTGATGGTCACTTGTAGCGGGACAGCTGTTCGATTGATTTAACAAAAACGAAACAAAAAAAACGAGTGAAGACCCGCCAAATTTGGGTCTCCACTTGTTTTTTTCACTCACATACGCTTCACAATGACTGGACTTGTCCAATCACCTCATTTGCCTCAACCATCGCTCTTTTTTCAATGGTTAGACTTTCAACTTTCTCACTATTTGTAAATACAACGATCATATCTGTTTGTTTGCCTGCTTTTTCTAGCATCGCTAAGTCAACAACTGCCAATAATTGACCTCGTTCCACTCGTTGTGCTTGTTTGACATAAAGAGTGAAGGGTTCTCCTTGTAGATCAACGGTGTTGATTCCCATATGCACCAACACTTCAAGCCCATTGTCTGTTTCGATCCCCAGCGCATGTTTTGTTGGAAATATACTAGTGATCGTTCCACTGATTGGTGTAAATATTTCCTTTGCTTCCGGCAAAACTGCATAGCCATCACCCATCATTTTTTCTGCAAAAACAGGATCACTGACTTCAGTGATCGGAATGATTTTACCGAGCGCCGGTGCATAAAGTTCAACTATTTGATTACTATTTTTAGCAACGGAAACTGGCTTATCTTGGCGAGAAATGGACGTAGCAGTCTCTTTCTCTACCTTACTACCTTGTTGGAGTTTCGTCATTTCGTCTACCACAAATTGGACCTGTGTACCTACAATGACTTGGATATTTGTTTGATCAATTACTTTTACCCCTGGGACGCCAGTTTGTTTAATCGCTTCTTGATTTACTTTTGCTGTGTCCTTTACCTGTAGGCGCAAACGTGTCGTACAATTATCAATTGCTTTTACATTTTCTTTTCCACCTAGTGCATCATAGATCACCGCAGCTAGTTGACTAAATTCATTAGTTCCCGTAGCAATATCAGGTGTCTCTTCGCCCATTTCTGTTTCTCTTCCTGGCGTCATCAAATTGAACTTGTTGATGGCAAAGCGAAAGCCAAAATAATAGATAGCTGCAAAAAATACTCCTTGAACAAGCAACATCAATGGTTGATTGGCGACTGGATTTTGCAACGACAAAAAGTAATCCACAAAACCAGCGCTAAAAGCAAAACCAGCTGTCCAATGGAAAAAGGCACTGATTGCTAATGAAATTCCTGTAAAAACGGCATGGATGACATACAACGGCCACGCCACAAACATAAATGAAAATTCTAATGGTTCAGTCACACCGGTAAAGAACGCAGCAAAACCAGCTGCTAGCATCAAGGAAGCGACTTGTTTTTTCTTTTCTGGACGTGCACTTTGATAAATAGCAAAGGCCCCAGCAGGTAAACCGAACATCATGACTGGGAAAAATCCAGCTTGATACATACCGGTTTGTCCAATCATTGCTTTTCCACTATCTAACGCTTGTTGTCCAGCTAAAAAGTTCCCAATATCATTGATACCTGCCACATCGAACCAAAAAACAGAATTCAATGCATGATGTAAGCCTGTTGGAATCAATAAACGATTGAAGAAACCGTATAGTCCTGCACCGACAAACCCTAATTGAGAAATCCCCTTCCCAAAGGAAACCAGTACATCATAAACAGTTGGCCAAATAAATAATAATATCGCAGAAATAACCAACATGCTCAAGGCAGACATGATTGGAACTAAGCGTTTCCCACTAAAAAAGGATAAGGCCATAGGTAATTTCACTTGGCTAAACCGATTATACATCGCAGCAGCGACTAATCCTGCCACAATTCCAACAAATACATTGTTATCCATTGTATTGAAAGCTGGATTAACTTCAGTGAGATCTCCCAGATGCAATAATCCTTGTACTGAATCAGCAGATAAAACAGTTTGAGGGATCAAGTAAGCGACCAGTCCTGCCAAAGCAGCTGCTCCATCTTTGTCTTTTGACATTCCCAATGCCAAACCCACCGCAAACAATAGGGCAAGATGGTTAAGAATCGCTAGCCCCGCATTCATTAAGAAGGTCGTCCCCGCATTACTGATGCCTACTCCTACGAACCAATTCGCAAGACCAACCAGTAATGAAGCCGCTGGTAAGACTGCTACTGGCAACATCAATGAGCGACCCATTCGTTGCATATATGCTTTCATTCTTTCCACTCCTATTTTCTCTCCGCTCGTGAAAGAGCGTTTATCGTTATTTTTGTAAATTTTCTAGAAAATATCTAAAAACAATAAAACGAGTATACCATTTATTCAAAAAAAGAGGAAGTGTTGATTAAATATATTTGAAAAACCAGCAAAAACAACGAAAAAGAACGGAAAAATCTATTATCCGATTATTTTTTCCAAAAAATAAATATAGACCAATAGTCAATCCATTGTTTTCAAACAACAAAAAAGAGTTTGAGATATCACTCTCAAACTCTTTTTTGATACACAGCACCGACAAAAACAACCAGCAAGCACAAGCTACCGATCACTGACAAATAAATTGACCGACGATCGTCCGTTTTTGGTAATGTCTTCGCGGGTTGTTCTTCCACTACTTTTGTTTCTGTTTCAGTAACTGTCCCCGCTTCTACCGACTGTTTTCCGGCGGAATGTAAGGTCGCCTTGATTCTTTCGATACTGGCAGACAAATCTGCTTTCCTTGCTTCGAAATCGGCCATTGCCGCTTGAGCTTCTGCTGCTTTTTCATGGATCTCCGTACGAGCTGCTTGAATATCTGCTTGTGTCTGATCCACTGACGCAACCGTAGACGTTGCTAAATCTTGCAATTCCGTTTGTACTTCGGTTGCCCGTTGGGTTGCAGATGCTATTTTTTGTTTGGCTAATTCGGCTTTTTCTCGCTCTTCAGCTACTTTATCAGCTAACTCATCGCGATCACTCGCTACTTGATTTGCTAAATCGTTCACTGTTTGATCGATTCCCCTTTGTTTTTCGATAAGTTGTTGTTTCGCTTGTTCCAACGTATCTTCCACTTCTTTACGTTGTTGCTCCAACTTCTCCCAGCGAGTCGAATCTGATGGATCAGTTTCGTTAAAAGGTGTATGTGACGACTTTAGCGGCTCCTGACTCTCCTGAATCTGTGACTCACTGGTTTCTGATGCTGGCTGACTTGAATCTGCCCGAACTGTCTGACAAAGAAAGAAACTGCTGGCGATCAGTGCAGCAAAAAGTACTTTTTTCATTTTGTGCATCTCTGCCATCCCCTTTCATTTTCACTAGTTGTTCATTATAGAAAAAAACTAAGGAATCGCCTATAAACAATTGACGTATTCTGTCTAGTTGTATCGATGAAAGGTTGGAGTGTTGTCATTCGTCAGCTCCTATCCTTCAAAAAAATAGCCTAAAAAAGCGCCCCAAGTTCTAAAAATAGAAAAACAATCATCCAAGCTTACTACTTCCCTTACAAAGCTCATCGGTTATACCCTCAAGTTCTACCCTTGAGGATAGCATAATTCATCTGGTCTGACGGCTTGGTACAGAGAAAAAGCGCCATCTAAATTTTTCACAGTGAATCCCGCTTGTTTTAAGATTCTTTCTGCTAAGTAGCTACGTAATCCACTATGACAACTGACGATATATTCTTGCTCTTTATCCAATTCACCCAATCGCTGACGTAATTCAGATAAAGGGATATGGCTAGCTTTTGGGAAATAACCTTTTTGCAATTCTTCCTTATTCCGAACATCAAGCAATTGTCTCCCTTGTGCTAATTCTTCTGGCAATTCATGCCACTATATCATCTCACTCAATCCTTCGATGACATTCATCGCAATATAGCCTAGCATATTTACTGGATCTTTCGCTGAACCAAAAGGCGGTGCATAAGTCAATTCTAACTCTGGAAGGTCGAAGACTGTCAAATGCCCTTTAATGGCTGTCGCAAGAATATCGATTCGTTTATCTATCCCTTTTTTACCGATTCCTTGAGCTCCATAGATTTCCCCAGTTTCCGGATGGAAGATCAATTTCAACAACACGTCCGTTGCACCAGGGTAATAACCAGCATGATCTTTACCTGAAGCATGGAGGACTTGAAAAGATAAACCTGCTTTTTTTGCTTGTCGTTCAGTGATACCTGTGGAGGCAGCTGTCTGACCAAATGCTCGAACAATCGCCGTTCCAAGGCTGCCTTGATTCAGACGTGGTCGCCCGGCCATATTATCAGCAGCTTGTCGTCCTTGTCGATTCGCAGGCGAAGCTAAAGAAATCAATGCAGGTTCCTTCGTGATTTGATGTTTCACGACAATCGCATCTCCTACTGCAAAGATTGCCGGATCACTCGTTTGATAATGCTCATCCACAACGATGCCGCCACGTAATCCCAACGTTAAATCTGCCATCTCAGCTAAGCGACTATCTGGTTGGACCCCCACCGAAAGAATCGTCAAATCTGACTCTAACATTTCGCCATTTTCTAGAAGAAGCATGTTTCCTTGTTCTTCAAAACTAGTAACGGCACAATTTGTTAAAACTTGAACATCATTTTTTTCTAATTCTTTTTGTACAAAAGAAGCCATCTCTTCATCCAACGTCGGTACGACTTGCGGAGTCCGTTCGACGATCGTTACATCCAGTCCACGTTTTTTTAGATTTTCTGCTACTTCGATACCAATAAAACCTGCGCCAATAACTACTGCTTTACGAGGTTGTTCCTCTAATTTTTCCATGATAGCATCAACATCTGGAACATTTCTCACAGTAAATACATTTTTCGCCTCAGACAAGCCTGTGATCTCAGGTATAAATGGTGTAGCTCCTGGAGAAAGCAAAAGGGCATCATACGATTCTTTGTGGGATCCCCCTCCATGAGAAACTTCCACTTCTTTTGTTTCTGGAAAAATCGCTGTGACTTCATGCTCCACTCGAACGTCCAAACGAAAGCGTGCAGCTAAACTTTCAGGTGTTTGGATCAAGAGCTTTTCTCTTTCATCGATTTCACCAGAAAGATAGTAAGGAAGGCCACAATTAGCAAAAGAAACATTGGGCCCTTTTTCAAAAACAACGATTTCTGCATCTTCTTGGAGTCGTCTTAAACGAGTGGCCGCGGACATCCCTCCAGCAACACCGCCAATTATCACAAATTTCATTTTTTATCTTCCTCCAATCTTTTCCCCAAACCATTGATTCATCCCGCCACGAATATTGATTGCCTGATAACCAAGATTTTTTAATTCTTTCGTCGCTTGCTTACTACGCATTCCTGACTGACAAATAACGTATACTGGTGCTTGTTTATCTCCATTATAAGTACTAATACGGTGTAAAGGAATATTTTCCGCTTGCTTAATATGCCCACCTCGGTATTCAGTCGGTGTTCTAACATCGATCAATTGGATGTTTTCTTTTAATTTATCTTGCAAATCCTTTACTGTTATTGATTGACTAAGTTGAAATAATCCCATTTTCATTCTCTCCTCTTTTTTTAAAAAATATACCTACTTGGGTATATTCAACACGATAAATACGATTATGTCAACCATTAAAACTTTTAATTTCAGAAAGTTGCAGTTTTCATTTGCAAATAATACCTTTATAGGGTATTATTTGCAAAAAAAGAGTGGGAGGTTCTACGATGACTATTGACAACAAAACAATTCTAAATCGCTTGAGACGTACAGAAGGACAAATTCGTGGTATCCAAAAAATGATTGACGAGGAAAAAGAGTGCATGGATATCATTACACAATTAAGCGCTGTTCGTTCGAGTATTGATCGTGTCATGGGGATGATCGTTGCCGAAAATTTAAAAAACTGCTTGGAGCATCCAGAGAACAGTGTGGAGGAACAAGCAAAAAAAATGGAACAAGCCATCAATATGATCATCAAAAAATAAACACAGAACTTAAAAAATCAGTACCACAAGTTTCTGGAACAGTAACCCTCTTGCACCGACTAAAACCGAATCAACGGCAGGAACAAAAGTAACCTCTTCAAAAAATAAGGCGTCATCCACAAAAATTAAAAAAACAATTTCCGTGGATGACGCCTTATTTCTTATAGCTCAATATTTTGTTAATCGCTATCACTAAGTTACGTATATTTCCCTTCTACAATTGCTTGGATCGTATCGAGTACAGCCTCTGTATTATTTGATCCTATAATCGTCGTAGCTGCTTCTTTGATCTTGGGCTGTCCATTTTCCATAGCAAAACTGTGCTTGATCTGTTGGATCATTTCAAAGTCATTCCCGCTATCGCCAAACGTAGCAATCTCGTCCTCGTTGATTCCCCATTTTTTGCCTAATAAGCGTAATCCGTTTAGTTTGTGGACACCAGGGATGATCAAATCGATATCTCCATGACCACTAGAGACCGGTATCAATCCCTCCCCTAAAGAATTCTTTAAGGCAGTTAGTTTTTCTACTGCTTCTTGCTCATCGAAGGATAAAGCAAACTTGAAAATCGTATCTTCTCCCTTAGCTAACGTATATAGATCTTCTACCTTTTCAAGCTTAGGGTAGTAAAAACTTGCACGTTCAAACAACTCCTTAGAAACCGTGTTAGAGAGATAGGCACTCTGTTTCCCACATAAGATCAAGTTCATTGGCGCTAACTCTTCCAATACATCTAATGTCTGAACGATTTTTTCAGGAGGTAATTCTGCATTGTACACATGGTCTTCGCCAATTAAAATATTTGCCCCATTTTCTGCTACGAATGCTATACTTTTATAAAGATCCGGGAAGAATGAACGCAACTGGAAATATTGATTTCCACTTGCTACAACAAACTTTATTTCTTTTTCCTGTAGTAAGTCAAAAAGTTTCTTAAAACGTTCTTCATTGTATTTCTTTTGATCATTCAAAAATGTACCATCCATATCTACAGCGATCATTTTGATTGTCATTCCATTACCACCTTTCAGAAAAAGTATACCTACTGGGACGCGTCCCAAGTCAAGAGAAAAGGAGGGAAATCCCATCGTTACGATTCGAGAAATCGCAAAAATGTCAGGAGTATCCAAATCTACCGTTTCCAGAGTGATAAATAACGACCGTTACGTGTCCGATGATTTACGAAGAAAAGTCCAATCCGTTATTGAAGAGACGAACTATGTGGTGAACGGCAATGCTGTAAAATTGAGTAAAGGAGAAACCTATACTTTAGGTGTGACCTTGCCTAACAACAGTTCTTGTTATAATCAATTGGTGGATAGTATCTTGTATCAGGCAAAAAGTAAAGGGTATCAAGTATTATTACTCCCTACTTATTACGAAAAGGAGACGGAGAGGCACTATTACACACTACTAGAGCAAAAAATGATCGACGGTCTTATTCTGACGTCACGAACAAAAAATGATGAACTACTTGAACCTCTTCGCTTCAAAGGAAAAATCGTCTCAACTGAAAAGATGGACAATGACGACCTTGCCATGATTTATCCAGATCGAAAAAAAGCGTATGATCAATTGTTTCTTACCCTGCATACCCGTGGGATTTCCAGGGTCATCTTTACTACTAAACGCAGTGCTTCACAAAGCCAGACTACCAAAAACAAATTAACTGCTTATGAAACGTATTTTGGAAAAGCGATTGAAGGAAAAAACTATTTCACTGGTATCGAAACCTATGCAGATGGCTATGCGTTCGCAATAGAGATTACAACTCACGCCTCTATTCCAGAGTTAATCTATGTCAATGGCGATGATACAGCAGCCGGTGTAATTTCAGGAATGAAACAGGCAGGATTCATTCATAAAAAAGATTTCACCATCATAGGTGAAGGAAATCTACCATATAGTGAGATATTAGCCTTTTCAACTATTGATTTCTCCCCTAAAAAAATCGGCGCCTCCGCAGTAGATTTTCTCTTATCCCAGACTGACAGGATCGTGCAAGCAGAAGATCCAGTAATTATTTGGCGCTAATGTGAAGTAGCTCCTGGAGAAATAAGCGTGAGACCTCAAAAATTCCAAGAGAAATTTTCTGGGTTTCACGCTTATTTCTCAGAGCTGAACACTTAGGTCACAGCTTTTTTTGTATATTAAAATCCAATCCATTATAGAATACATGATAATTGTCACAAGAATAGGACAAAAGAGATGTTCTACTAGATAAACAGTCGCTGATCATGTGTATTAAAAACTATGTCGAATCTTTTCCCTTGATAGAAAAATAGCTGTAAACTTGACTGGCTATTTTTCACTCAGATAGATCAATCCGCGTGGAATAGGATCTTTCTTCGTTAACCCTATCCGTTCTCTATAAAAAGAGAAGCTATCTCTCTTGATCATTTCAATGATTTTCTCTTCATTCATTTCTAATTTCAACGATTCGATACATTCCGCCATTTCGTAAAGTATCTGTAGCTGTGCATCGATCCCTAACAGCTCTTGTAATTGCTCAAACACAGGACCGTCCTTTTGAGAGACGACCTCTAAAAAACGATGATGAAGTTCTTTGTAAAAAGAAGCTAAAAGTGGATAGTTGATGGAAAAACAGTTTTCCATGAATTCTCCATAATGTTTTAAGTATTCTTCACTAGATTGAATATTTGATAGATTCATAAATTACCTCTCCTTCTGATGATTGATAGTAAAACCTAAAATATGTACTTGCGACTGATTGAATCGACCTTATTTTTTTTGTGAACTATCTGCTTCTCGAATAGATTATAATAAAATCATATAGGCTTCTCTGTGTAATTTCAACTTCACATATTGCCTAACTCCTTGAAATATTTACTCTTGAATCATTACTACGTCTATGCTTCGGCATATTACCAGCTATTTTTTTCATTAAGTTGATTTTATTCTTAAACTAAAAAAAATCAATCTCAGCCAGTTTTGACTTCGATTGATTTTCGATAAATTCTTCACTTAAATTGCCACGGTGCTCTTCTCATTCGCTGTTACAACAATAAGATACACCAAACTACCTAGCGCTTTAGTAGTTTATGATACTCCAAAGCATATAAAACAAAGGACTGAGCCAAACTGTAGGTAATGATTGCAAATATGACCATGACCCATCCTTCAGGAATCGCCGGGAAAAGTAACAGCAAGATCATCCCTACATAAATCACAGCTGTCGCCCATTTACCATACCACTTTGCTCCATCTAATTTGACCTGTTTACGCAAAGCAACGATCCCAGCAATCAGCATAAATGCTTCTTTCACAATAAATAAAACTAAAACGAGCCAGATATACGGACGTTCCCATGCCATGGAGATGATCAAGACCAATTGGGTCAACTTATCACCGATTGGATCAAGAACTTTTCCAAGTTCTGTGATCTGATTGAATCTTCGGGCGATGTATCCATCTAAAAAGTCTGTGACTCCTGAAAAGAGGATGATCGATCCAGCCAGATAGAAAGCTTGCTTACTCATAAAATACAAATAAAAAGGCAATAAAAGAATTCTTATAATCGATAGTAGATTCGGAATCGTGCGAATTTCTTTTCGCCAATCAGATGCTCCATTCATTACTTAACAACTCCCAAAATGTCATTTCATCTATTTTACCGTACTTTCCACGTGTAACCAATTAATTGTCGGTTTTTTATTGCGAGCTCTTCCAATCCTTCGTATGCCATTGTGAATCTGTTATTATTTTTTTTCGGAGTTTTCATTTCGCGCAGCCTAACGCTGACGGGTTTCTTTTAATAATTTTTTGTGGGCTTTTTTTGAACCACGTTCGATATCTCGCTCCCATTTTCTCGTTTTAAAATCTGTAAATAGATGATCGATCTCATAGCCTACAGGATAAAGTTCTTCTGCTCTCATTTTTAAAAGGAGACGCTGGCGAAGGACCGTTTCTTTGTGGTTATCGACAAAAATCACGATCGTTTCTTCGCCAGTATCTTCAAAGACTAATGCTTCTTTTTTGTATTGGGTGGCATATACCCGATCCCCTTTTGAAAATAAAACCTTTTCTTCGTTCTTGACTTCTTGCTTCTTCACCTGTTGTTTGAATAGGCGTTTTTCCCTTGAATAGTCTTTCGTAGAAAGATACTGCTGAGCTTGTTGGATCAAGTCCTCTGACATTTGCATTTTTTTAGCGATCCACAATGCTTGGCTTTCCCCTGTTTTCCCTACCTGTAATTGATACTTTGGTTGTAAGGCTTCTCGGTCAAAAGCCATTGCTGCCGGCACAAAATCTTCATGTCGTTCCGCAAACTCTTTGATTTCGCCGTAATGGGTCGTTGCAACCATCAGCGCACCTTTCTCGTAAATCGCAGACATGATCGCGATTGCTAAAGCTGCCCCTTCCGTTGGTTCTGTTCCACTACCGATCTCATCAAGTAAAACTAGGGTATTCCTACCCACTTTATTCAAAATCTGTGCGATATTTTGCATATGTCCAGAAAAAGTACTCAATGCATTCGCTAAATCTTGTTGGTCGCCGACATCGACAAAGACTTCGTCGAATACGGCAAGCTCTGTTCCATCTTTTGCTGGTACTTGCAGACCAAACATTGCCATCAACGTCAGCAATCCGACTGTTTTCAAAACAACTGTTTTCCCACCAGCATTTGCACCTGTGATCACTAAACCACGATATTCTGCACCCAAATCAAAATCTAAGGGAACAGCTTTTTCTGATAACAGTGGATGTCTCGCTTGTTTCAGATGGATGCGTTCTGATTTATTGATGATAGGTGTGATGCCATTGATCTCTCTACTGTATTTTCCACGTGCGAAAATAATATCAAAAACGGTGACCGTCTCGATGATTTGATCGATTGCCTGTTCATTTTCAGCTAATGCGCCAGTCAAGCTAGCTAGAATTTGATATTCTTCAGCAATTTCTTCTGCTTTCAATAATTGATGTTGTACGCTTGCTTTAGCGACTACTGTTGGTTCGATAAATACCGTCGTGCCTTTATTCGACTGTTCAATGATCGTTCCGGCTACTTTATTTTTATAACTCGCTTTGATTGGGATCGTTGCGTGTTCCCCTTTTTGGACGATCATCGCTTCTTGGATCATTTCTTTATTCCCAGGATGTCGCAAAAATTTTAACAAACGATCTTGGATTTCTTTTTCTACCGTTTGGATTTGTTTGCGTACTTTACGTAGATTTCTCGATGCTTCATCTGCGACTTGTTGGTTCTTGATTTGTTCATAAACTAAGTCCTCTATCGATTGAAGATCCGGTAGATTTTTACTGTACGCATACAGTAATGGCGTTTGATATTGGTTTTTTTCAAAAAAGCGAGTGATCATTCGACTGCTTCTTAAAAAATCGGCGTATTCAATCAATTCAGCGGGGCTTAATATCAAACCTTTTTTCACTTGGTCAGTTAATGCCACAATTCGTGTCAGCCCCATAAAGGGCACGTGCTGGCTACTTTCTAAAATCGTACGGGCTTCTTTCGTTTCTGTTTGTCTTGTTTCTACGGTCTGAAGATTTGTCGGGATTGACATTTCTGCCAGACGTTCTTTCGTGTGATCTCCGATTGCTCGGGCAACCACTTCTTTTCTAATTTGTTCAAATTGTAATTGTTTGATTGTATGATTCATATTCTCTCCTTTTCTTGAAGAGATACCTGTCCCCAAAATAAATAAAGACCTAAACTAAAATAGAATAAAAGGGCAGGACACAGCTAAAATAAGACATGTCCTCCCCTTGATTTGATTACAAGAAATGTTTCAGACAGGTACGATCTATAAGCACACCAAATAAGCCTACTGCTTTATTGGTTATTCAACTTACTCGATTAGATACCTACTACACTCATCAAAATACCTCGTTCATCTAGGTTTTATTTATTTTTCCTTTTTACTATAGCAAGCGGTTGTCAGAATGTCAAACAGATACTGAACGAGTCTGAATGGCATTATTTTAATAATATTTCAAAATTGTCACGTTTTTCGATTTTCAAACACTTTATCAATCGGCGATAATTGGATATATCAAGAATCATAAAAGGATGGATATGATGAAAAAATTGATTGGAACAATTGCTCTCTTATTGTTGTTATTTGGTGGTTACAAAGGTTATCAATATTATGATCAAACCTACAACAGCCAGGTTGCCTATGCAAAAGTACCAGAAACAGTACCACCATTAACTGATGCGTTGAGTTCTAGCGGAGAGAAAATGTGGAATTGGAAAGCATATGACTATGAATTGACCTTTGTCACTAAAGATGGCAAAACGGTCAAATTGCCTTATACAATCGCCTCAGAAAATCCAACACCATTAGAACCAAATAGTTTTGTCAAAGCAGAGGTCAGCCAAAAACGAGTAACCTCTGGACCAACAACGATTAATGAAAAGCAAGTACCAAAAAATGTTTTAACTATGTTGTATTAATAAAAAAACAACTGCGATCTACGCTTTAACAGCGTTTCGCAGTTGTTTTTTTATGTATCGCCCACGTCCTCAACGTCGTTTACGAATGGCGATCGGCGTATCCCCAAAATATTCTCGATATTTTTTGTAAAAATGTGTTTTATTGGAAAAACCTACACTAGCCGCAATCTCCTCAATCGAAAAACGGGTAGATCTAATTAGATCCTGCGCTTCATGTAAGCGTTGGTTTGTCATCAACTGTTTGAAGGATTTACCTGTCTGTTGTTTTATCAAATTAGATAAATAATTCGGATTATACCCTAACTCCTCTGCCAATCTTTTTAGGTTCAATGTTCGATAGTCACTTTCGATCCGTTGCAGGATTTTGATCATCAAATTACTTTGTCCATCTTTTTTATATATCTTTGCTAATTGCGAATGATACACCCTAGAAAGCTGTAAAAATAACACTTGTGAAAAAGCGTTCATGATTTCATTTCCTAGATGTTTTTTTGAAAAATATTCGAGGATCATTTGATCCAAGGTGACTTGGATCTCTGGTTCTTTTGCTAAGTGTAACAAAAGATGTGTTTCATTATAGCCGGGTTCTAAAATGGCATTCATTAAAAAATTATAGGTCAATCCCCCACTGCGATTATCGATTTTTTTCAGAAGATCGATGTTGATATCATTCGTTTTGAATAAGAAATTCAGCAAAATATCATGTTCACCCAAAGGCATCAGTTCATGGCGACTATTTGTATCTAAAAGTAATAATTGTCCTTCTTTCAAAGTGATTGGCAGACCGTTGACGATCTGTTCTGAAGTACCGCAATACATATAATTGAATTCTAAAAAATGGTGGGAATGTAGTGGATAATGCGCAAAGCGTCGATGTTGGCGAATCAAAATATTATTTTCTTGAAAAAGATGATGATCGTCTAATTTGAATTGTTTGTCCTGTTCATCTAAGTTTTCTCCTTCAAATTCCTTGATCCATTGCCTTGTCTTTTGCTGTTCTATCTCTTCGGGTGTATACGGCAGAAAGATCTTTTGTACAAAAGGATTCATGGTTTTCCTCCCCCTTGATATATAAATTTGACACCAATATAGTAACATACTGACATTGTTGTGAAAAGGGTTACAAGATATGATGAGTGCAACAAATACATCTTCATCTGGAGGAACAAGCTATGAGAAAGACTTGGTTGATGAAACTGTCACTGTTATCCATTTCCTTAGTTTTAACGTCGAATACTGCTATCGCATCTGCTTTACCGATGATGTTAGGCTACTTCAATGATCAATCGGCTTCATCCGTCGAACTACTGATGACCATTCCTCAACTAACTGTTGTGATTTTTATTGCTTTGAGTAGTTTGATTGCAAAAGCCATCGGACAGAAACAAACTGTCTTACTTGGGTTGTTGCTTGCTGGAGTTGCTGGCGTGTTACCTGTCTTCACTGCCAACTTCTATTTATTGATGATCTCTCGCGCATCATTAGGTGCTGGCTTTGGTCTCTTCAATTCGTTGGCGGTCAGTATGATCAGTGAATTTTTTGAAGGCGAAGAAGCTGCCACATTGATTGGCTTCCAATCCGCCTTTCAAGGGTTAGGAGCGGCAGTCATGACCTTCACTGCCGGACGTCTCCTCACTTACTTTTGGCTGGCAAAAAGTATTCTTAGTTTACTTGATCACCATTCCGATCATCTTCTTATTTATGGCTTTCGTCCCCGAACCACCAATAAAAAAAGAAAACCCCACTTCCAAAAAAGAACTATCAGCAAAAGGGGCACTCCGTCCTACCACGATCATGTATGGCATTTTGATCTTCTTTCTCTGTATTTTCTACATGATCGTTGTCGTTAAGCTTTCAACCTTCATCGTGACTGAAAATCTAGGAACAGAATCAGATGCCGGAACGCTTCTTTCTTTTATGCAGATTGCTAACATGGTTGCTGGTTTCTTATTCGGGTTGATTTACAAAGGATTGAAACGATGGACGTTGCCTATTTCTTTTTTCATCATGGCAGCAAGCTTGTTCCTCATCTTGACAGCCAATCATTTATTTATGATCGGTATAGGGGCAGCACTCAATGGTATCGCATTTGCTTTATTTGTTCCTTACATCTTCAACGATGCCACTCGTTTAGTTCCACAGTCAGCCAAAGCAAGTACCACTTCTTTTATTCTCGTCTTAGCCAATATCGGTAATTTTGTTTCACCATATGGGCATCAATTATTGGAGACATTCGGTATCGGTTCGGATGCTTTACAAAATATTTTTATCAATGGCTGTATTTTGATGACTGTTTTAGGTATTCTTTTTCTTCTCCTTACTTTTAAAAAGAAGCCACTCCCAAATGAAGTCTAGTTTTCATTGATTCAAGCAAAAACAAATTGGAGGAATGTTGATGAATTATCTTGCAATCGATATTGGCGCATCTAGTGGCCGTTTGATCCATGCCAATCTGAACGAATTAGGCATTTTTAAATTACAGGAAGTCCATCGCTTCAAGAATGGCTTCGAAAAAGTCGATGGTGTCGCAAAATGGCCATTGACACATTTAATCACAGAAATCTTAAAAGGATTCGAGAAAGCTAAACGACAAGGAATCACCGAATGTTATGTGGGCATCGATACTTGGGGCGTTGATTATGGCTTGCTTGATGCTGATGGCAATTTGCTCGATGACCCAACCAGCTATCGGGATGATCGTACGAAAGAAGCAATCTCGCACTTTGATCAAAAGTTACCACTAGACAAACTTTATCAAAAAACAGGTATCCAACTACAGCCATTCAATACAGTATTCCAATTACTTGTTGAAAAAAATGAAACGTTAGCAAATGCCCATCACTTATTATTGATGCCCGATTTACTCGGCTATCTTTTCACAGGAAAAGCTGTCACTGAAAAAACAAATGCTTCCACCATGCAGCTTCTGAACTTAAAAACGCGGAAATGGGACCCCGATATTTTAGCCGTTTTAGGTATTGATGATACGCTTTTCCCACGGATTACAGATCCAGGACAGATCCTAGGCGAATTGCAAACAGACCAATTTCCTAAATATGATTTACCAAAAGCAACATTTATCACAATTGCATCTCACGACACAGCTTCAGCAGTCGTCGGCACACCGGCAACAGGCAAAGATTGGGCATACATCAGTTCAGGCACTTGGTCGTTGATGGGTGTAGAGATTCCTGAAGGCATTTCAACAAAAGAAGCATTTGAAGCTAACTTTACAAATGAATGGGGTGTGCAAGGAACCATTCGCTTCTTAAAAAACATCATGGGTATGTGGTTAATCCAAGAAGTTGCTCGTTTGCAAGATGGTGCCTATAGTTTTGCTGAATTGGCAGAACTGGCAGAACAGGAAGCGCCTTTCCAACAATTGATCAATGTCAACGACCCACGTTTCTTGAATCCCCAAAATATGATTCAAGAATTACAAGATTATTGTAAAGAAACAAACCAATCTATCCCTCAAACCCCTGGTCAACTGGCTCGTTGTATCTATGACAACTTAGCTTTGTGCTATGCCCTCGAACTAGAGAACTTAGCGCGGATCACCGGAAATGAATTTCATAAACTACACATTGTCGGTGGGGGTTCAAATAATACTTTCCTCAATCAGCTGACAGCCGATATTTGCAATATCGAAGTCGAAGCTGGACCAGACGAAGCGACCGCGATTGGCAATCTAATGGTCCAAATGATTGCAACGAACGGCTACGGTACGTTGCAACTGGCGCGTAAAGCGATCAGAGATTCTGTTTCATTAACCACTTTTCACCCTCGACATACCGAGGAAATGACACAAGCACTTGCTAGATATAAAGAATTTTTAATATAAAAGGAGAGATTCAATATGATGAATGTCAAAGAACGTTATGAAGAAGCCAAAGCAAAATATGCGAGTATCGGTGTCGATACTGAAGAGGTCTTGCAGAAACTCGCAGAAGTAAAAATTTCGATGCATTGTTGGCAAGGCGATGATGTCAAAGGATTTTTGACGCCAGATGGAGAACTGACTGGCGGCATCATGGCTACAGGAAACTATCCTGGAGCCGCACATACGCCGGACCAATTACGCCAAGATTTAGAAAAAGCTTTCTCATTGATTCCTGGGAATCATAAATTGAACTTACATGCCATGTATCTAGATACAGATGAACCGGTCGATTTAAATGAGATCGAACCAAAACATTTCGAGAAATGGGTCGCATGGGCAAAAAAACAAGGGATCGGTCTTGATTTCAACCCAACCTTCTTCTCTCACCCAATGATGAAAGATGGCTTGACACTTGCTCATCCAGACAAAGAAGTACGGGATTACTGGATCGAACATGGGAAACGCGCTCGTAAAATCGCCGAGTATATGGGAAAAGAAATCGGACAAACGTGTATCGATAATTTTTGGATGCCTGATGGAATGAAAGACAATCCAATCGACCGCCTATCTCCACGCCAACGGTTGATGGAATCTTTAGATGAGATTTTCTCAGAAGAACTCAACGAAGAATATACACAAGATGCCGTGGAATCCAAACTATTCGGACTTGGTGCCGAAGCTTACACAGTAGGTTCACACGAATTTTATATGGGCTATGGATTGACACGTAACAAATTGATCTGCCTAGACGCAGGACACTTCCATCCAACTGAAGTCATCTCCAACAAACTTTCGTCTTTAGCCTTATTCTCAAAAGGGATCATGCTTCACGTCTCTCGTCCTGTGCGTTGGGATTCAGACCATGTGGTGATCATGGATGATGAATTACAAGAAATCGGCAAAGAATTAGTCCGCAATCATTTACTTGAAAAAACAGCGATCGGTCTCGATTTCTTTGATGCAACCATCAACCGGATCGCCGCATGGGCAATCGGCACAAGAAATACGCAAAAAGCATTGTTAAAAGCCATGCTTGAACCAATCGAAGAATTAAAAGAAGCCGAACTAAACTTCGACTTCACCAAACGCTTAGCCTTCACTGAAGAATTAAAAGATTTCCCATACGCTGACGTTTGGAATTACTTCTGTGAAATCAACAACGTCCCAGTAGGCATGGACTGGTACCAAGAAGTCCTACAGTACGAAAAAGACGTACAAAGTAAGAGGTTGTGAAAGAAGCGTTCTGGCCTGAGCAGTAAGATAGAAAATCAAAAAATAGCTCCTCATATTTTATGATTTTTTAGCTTAATGTTGAAGGTCAGCTTCTTGAACACCGTTTATCATAGGTCGTGAGAAAGCCGTTCAGCTCCGAGTATTAAGACGGAAATCGAGAAAATAGTTTCTCATCTTTTTTCAATTTTTGATTTAATATTGAAGGAGTTGGCTTTCGAACACCATTTATTAGGTCGTGAAAGAAGCAATCTGCACTAAGGCATAAGACTGAAAATCGAAAATGGCTGGTTCATTTTTGATTTTTCTGGCTTATGACCGAAGTGTTGCTTCATGAACACTATCTATCAAGTTGTAAAAAAGCCCCTCGCCGATCAACAGAAGCCTTCGAGAATCCGTCTAACTGATTTTGAGGTTCTTTCTGTTGATTTACAAAATAACTATACTACATGTTCCTTCTATTCATCAGAAAAAGAAAAGAGGTCTCACTCGTGAAAAAATTAGCGATGCTCACTGCTCCATTTGTACAAGAGATGATTCAAGCAACAACCAATATGTACCGCCTAGGATGGGATGAACGTAATGGTGGGAATATCACCTATTTATTAGAAGAAGCACAAGTCTTACCTTTTATCGACCCTACGAAAGTTTTACGAACACTGCCGTTGCTATTTGATGCCCAACAATTAGCCGGAAGATATTTCTTAGTGACAGGGTCTGGAAAATATTTTAAAAATGTACAGGAAGCACCAGAAGAAAATCTTGGCTTGATCCGTGTGACCGCAGATGGTCACGCAATCGATATTTTATGGGGATTAATCCCTGATGCTGTTCCAACTTCTGAGTTACCAAGTCATTTCATGAGCCATATTGCTCGATTAAGTGTCGATCCAGATAACCGCATCGTCATGCATTGTCACGCAACACACTTGTTAGCCATGACTTTTAGCCATCCACTTTCTGAACGAGCATTTACTCGTACATTATGGCAAATGTGTACCGAGTGCTTAGTTGTCTTCCCAGAAGGCATCTCGGTCATTCCATGGTTAGTTCCCGGTTCGAATGAAATCGGCGAAGCAACTGCTGCAAAAATGAAAGAAACCCGTTTAGTCGTTTGGCCACAACATGGGATCTATGGTTCTGGAAAAGATATGGATGAAACATTTGGTTTGATTGAAACAGCTGAAAAAGCTGCTCAAGTCTATACGATTGTCATGGCTCAAGGTGGCATCAAACAAACGTTAGAAGATGGCAATTTGAAATTACTGGCTGATGCGTTTGGAGTTGTCCCACGTGCTGGCTATTTGAACGATTAACAATCGTGAGGTGCAAAATGAAATCCAATATCGAAAAAATGATTGTTGGTGAGGTCTATCATCAAGATGAAGAATTATTGCAACTTCGTTTGGTCACGAGAGATCTCCTTTATGAATTCAATCATATCCATCCCCGAAAATTAGCGGAACGTCAGCAATTAATCAAAAAAATGTTCAAGCAAACTGGGGACAAACTCTTTGTTGAACAACCCTTTCATTGCGACTATGGAATCAACATCACCGTTGGAGAAAACTTTTTAGCAAATAATAATTGCACCTTGCTTGATGTTGCTCCGATCACGATTGGTAGAGACGTCTTGCTTGCTCCAAATGTGGGGATCTACACAGCCGGCTATGCCTTAGATCCTGTTTTACGTCAAGAGTACCAAGCAGAATTTGGGGCGCCTGTTACGATCGGCGACAACGTCTGGATCGGTGCAAATACATCCATACTGCCTGGGGTGACAATCGGTGATCATGTAGTGATTGGAGCTGGAAGTGTCGTCACGAAGGATATCCCAGCTAATTCTTTAGCAGTAGGAAATCCTTGTCATGTGGTGCGAACATTCAATAAAAAGGATCGCACCTATTATTTCAAAAAACTGCGTTATCCATCAGAATATATAATTTCTGAAACCGACCTACCTAAAGGAGAGTAAATCAAATGGCAAATCGAATGATTTTAAATGAAACATCCTATCATGGAAAAGGGGCTATTGCAGCTATCCCAACGGAATTTCATGCAAGAAATTTCAAAAAAGCAGTTGTGATCACCGATAAAGAGCTGCATAAAATCGGTGTCGTAGCAAAAGTCACCACCTTATTAGATGAGGCAGAGATTGCTTATGAAATCTACGACGGTATCGTACCTAATCCAACGATCGAGAATGTCAAAGAGGGTGTGGCTTTCGTTCAAGAAGCGAAAGCGGATGTGATTCTGGCAATTGGCGGAGGTTCGCCGATCGACACAGCCAAAGCCATTGGAATCATCGTAACAAATCCAGAATTTTCTGATGTCCGTAGTCTAGAAGGCGTGGCAGATACAAAACATCCAAGCTTGCCGATCTTAGTTGTTCCGACTACTTCTGGTACGGCCGCTGAAGTCACGATCAACTATGTGATCACTGACAAAGAGCGTTCTCGTAAATTTGTATGTGTTGATCCTCATGATATTCCAATCGTTGCCTTTGTTGACAGTGATTTGATGATGGGCATGCCGAAAGTCTTGTGTGCGGCAACTGGGATGGATGCGATGACTCATGCTATCGAGGGATTGATCACGAAAGGTGCATGGGAAATGAGTGATATGTTCCATCTCAAAGCCATTGAGATCATCGGTCGTAGTTTAGCCGATTCCGTGAATGGTGATCCAAAAGGCCGAGAAGATATGGCTTTAGGACAGTACCTTGCAGGAATGGGTTTTTCAAATGTTGGTTTAGGTCTTGTGCATGGCATGGCGCATCCTTTATCCGCATGGTATGATGTCCCCCACGGCGTCGCTTGCGCTGTCTTATTACCAACGGTCATGAAATACAACAAAGAGTTTACAGACAATAAATATCGAGAAATCGCGAAGGCATTGAACATCAAAGACGCAGAATCTCGTTCCATCGAGGATATTCGTGATGCCGCTTGCGAAGCGATTGATGCTTTGTCGAAAAAAGTTGGTATTCCTGCGACGATTTCCGAACTAGGTGTCAAAGAAGCGGATATTGCAAAAATTGCTGAAGACGCGTTCCATGATGTCTGTACTCCAGGAAATCCAAGAGAAACGAACGTGTCAGAGATCATCGACATCTATCAAAGCTTGATGTAAATTTACCGTCTCTCTTGTTAATTGTTATTATGACTTGGCTGATCAATAAAAAATGGTTCTCTTGGTTTGTGAATAACGACCAAGAGAACCATTTATTTTGATATAGAAAATTTGTTTCATTAAACCATCAACGTGTACATGCCTACTGCGACGATTGCACCAACCATTGGTCCTGCAATCGGTACCCATGAATAACCCCAGTCGGAACCACCTTTATTAGCGATTGGTAAAATCGCATGAGCGATACGTGGACCTAGATCACGAGCTGGATTGATCGCATAGCCTGTTGAACCACCTAGTGATAACCCGATAGCTAAAATCAATCCTCCAACAGCAAATACATTTGTTCCACCAGCAAATTCTGTTTGGCCAAATGCCAATAGTCCTAAGACTAAAACGAACGTACCAATCAACTCCGTAATAAAGTTAGCAGGATAGTTGCGGATGGCTGGTCCAGTCGCAAAGGTTCCTAAGATTGCCCCTTGATCCTTTGTTGCTGACCAATGTGGCAAATAAGATAACCAAACAAGTACCGCACCAACGATCGCACCTAATAATTGCGCAATGATGAATGGGAAAACTAAGTTCCAACCGATTGCGCCTGTCATTGCCATTCCGAGTGTTACCGCCGGATTTAAATGAGCAGGTCCCATGAAGCCTGAAATAAAGACTGCCATTGTTACTGCCATTGCCCAACCAAATGCAATGACGATCCAACCAGAGGCTTGCGCTTTACTTTTGTTTAAATTCACTGCTGCACATACGCCGTCCCCTAAAAGGATCAAAATCATCGTTCCAATAAATTCCCCCATGATTTGGGTCATGTCTGCATTCATTTTATTTTTCTCCTTTCAGGTCACGTAAGTCTGACTCAGCGATCAGTTGCTCTAAATGTTGCGTTTCACGTTCTTTTTCTTCGTCTGTCCATTCAAAGTATGCAGCAATCGCATCAATGATCGGTTGTTTGATGGTATCTAACTGATCTCTTTCAAAAAGTAGATGGTTGGTACGGCGAATCAAATAGTCACCTGGAACTAAAACCATTTCGTTTTCTAAGCCGTAACGCAAACGCGCAGATTCTGCCAAAGTCAATCCTGGATAAGGACTCATTTCTTTCGCTAATTCAAAGATGTGTTTCGCATTTGTGCCATAGAAATCTGCGATATATGCAGCATCTTTTTCATCAAGACCTGCTTCCACACCGATTTTTGTATATTCTTCGACCATTTCTTCTTGTTTCGTCGGATCAAAATCGCCGCCTGAGATCGAATAAGTCTTGGAATCAATCTCTTTTACAGTTACACTATACTCTTCTTGTAACAGTTGACGGATCAATTTCATCGCGCCTTCTGCCATTTTGCGATAATCAGTGATTTTACCACCAGATAAAGTAACTAGTCCATCTGGTTCACGTTCTAATGAACTACCGCGAGAAACAGTTGATGGTGCTTTTTCATCACGACTACTTTCTAAATGATTCAACACATCTTCGACTTCTACACGTGATACCTTGCTTTCTTTGTAATCCGTCACCGTATCAACGACTTTACGGAAACTTTTATCAGAGATCGAACCGTTGTCACCACCGTTGTAGTCAGAACCAGCATTGCCGATCAATAACGGACGTAATCCTGCCCAACTTGATTCGATATCAGCCAAAGTGATATTTGCTTCTGGATAACGATGATTGATCACATCTAGTAAATAATCCACATCTTCCTGTGTTACCTGAGGATCTGTAAAATCGCCTTGGTAATCGGTATCTGTTGTCCCAAAATACGTTTTATTTTCACGAGGAATCGCAAAGACCATCCGACCATCTTGTTTTCCTGTATCGAAATAAGTAGGCTGTGGCACAGGCAGTTTCTTCGCGTCTACCACTAAATGGACGCCTTTTGTCGGACGCATTTTTGGTGAGATTGCACGCTTGAAGTTCAGGTTACGGATCTTGTCCACCCATGGTCCACTTGTGTTGATCACTACTTTTGCTCGGATCTCAATGACTTCATCACTTAACAAATCACGCGCTTTGACTCCGATAATCTGGTCGCCTTCATAGATAAAACCGGTAGCTTTCATTTTACTGACCAGATATGCTCCGTCTTCTGCCGCTTTTTTGATATTATCGATCACTAAACGGGAATCATTGTTCCGGAAATCCAAGTAAACCCCTGCACCTGTTAACCCATCTTTTTTAAGAAACGGCTCACGTTCAAGAACTTCTTCAGGTGTCAACGTATAGTTTTCATACTTCGTTCCAGTTACTTTTGCTAATTTATCATAAAGATCCATCGCTACTTTTACAGAAAACATATTGAATGTCGTTGCGCCTTCTCCTTCATAAATCGGCAATAACATCGGATCTGGTTTAGGGATATGCGGTGCCACTTGTTGTACCACTGCACGTTCGCCTACTGTATCTGCTACCACTTCAACATCAAACGTTTTTAGGTAACGAATCCCCCCATGAACTAACTTGGTTGAGCGTGAAGAAGTTCCTTCTGCAAAATCCTGCATTTCGATCAAACCGGTTTTAATACCAGAAGCTGCTGCTTGGATTGCGACACCTGCACCAGTGATTCCGCCTCCAATAATCAAAAGATCTAATTCTTCTTGTTTCATGTGGTCAATGTTATCTTGTCTTGTTTTTTTTGAAAACATCTTGTGTTCCTCCCTTTACTCAAATGCTTGAGTTGCTTTCACTGCTTTTTTCCAACCAGTATAAAGTTTTTCTCTACGCTCTTCTGGCATTTCCGCCTCGAAGATTTTACCAGCTTCATAAAACTCACGAATTTCATCCGTATCTTTCCAATAACCAACCGCTAATCCTGCAAGAAAGGCAGCACCTAATGCAGTGGTCTCCAAGTTACCGGCACGTTGGATCGGTACATTCAAGATATCTGTTTGGAACTGCATCAAGTATTCATTATTGGCTGCACCTCCATCAACTTTTAACACAGGAATCTGGATGCCTGTATCATCTTGCATCGTATCGATGATATCTCGAACTTGGTAGGCAATGGATTGTAATGTCGCCTTAATGATATCCTCTTTCGTTGTTCCTCGAGTAAGACCAAACATCGAGCCACGTGCTGCTTGATCCCAGTAAGGAGCGCCAAGTCCAACAAAAGCAGGTACGACGTAAACTTCGTCATCACTAGTCGAACGCTTCGCTGCGTCTTCTGAATCACTCGCTTTTTGTAGCATTTGCAGACCGTCACGCAACCATTGGATGGAAGAACCGGCAACGAAGATACTCCCTTCTAGCGCATAATAAACCTTTCCATTTATCCCGTAACCAATCGTCGTCAACAGATTGTTTTTAGATAATTGTGGTTTTTCACCTGTGTTCATCACAATAAATGAACCTGTACCATACGTATTTTTGACCATTCCTGGCTCAAAAGCCATTTGACCGAATAAGGCTGCTTGTTGGTCTCCTGCCATACCAGAAATCGGTGCTTCACTACCATAGAAGTGATACCCTTGTGTATAACCGTAAACCTCTGAATTTGAGGTTACTTTCGGTAACATCACTCGCGGAATATTCAGTAGATCTAAGATTTCTTGATCCCAATCCAATTCATGGATATTGAACAACATTGTACGACTCGCATTCGAGTAATCGGTTACATGCGCTTGTCCATCTGTCAACTTCCAAACAAGCCAAGAATCGATCGTTCCAAACATCAACTCGCCTTTTTCTGCTCGCTCTTGTGCACCTTCTACATGGTCTAAGATCCAGCGAATCTTAGTAGCAGAGAAATACGCATCAATGACTAAACCAGTTTTTTCATGGAAAAACTCTTGGTGTCCGTCTTCTTTTAATTTATTAGCAATACCAGCTGATTGACGCGATTGCCAAACTACAGCATGATAAATCGGACGTCCTGTATCTTTTTCCCAGATCACTGTTGTTTCACGTTGATTCGTGATACCAATACCAGCGATTTGTGTTGGCTTGATACCAGATTCAATAAACGCACCTGCGATAACTGATTGTACGGAGTTCCAGATTTCATTCGCATCATGTTCTACCCAGCTTTCCCGGGGAAAATATTGCGTGAATTCCTTTTGCGAACTACCGATGTGTCTTCCTTTTTTATCAAAGATAATCGCTCGTGAGCTTGTTGTCCCTTGGTCAATCGCCATGATATAAGTTGATTCTGTCATTATGATCTCCTCCATTTTTGCAAACGCTTTCTTTAACTACTTTTATGGTACACCTATTTAAGGAGTAGAAACTGCCAAAAAAATAGCAATTCACTTTTTTTTTGACAGTTTTTTAATTTTTGGCTTTTTTCTCTTGCTCGATTTTTTGCTTTAACCTTAAAATATCATAACTTGAAGCAAACTCAGATAGATAATAGTACTCTTGACCTTTTTTATCTTGATTGAAGGTGATCACAAAATCATAACTTTTTTCTGGTTGGACTTCTTCGATCACGATTCCGCTAATCCCCTTTAACTCTCGAATCAAGAACTGTTGGAAAGCAACCCGATAGATTGGTAAGGATTGTAGATCGATGCCAATAACTACAGATTTTTCAATATAGAAATCGATCATCATCAAAATATTCGCGTATTGACTCATCAGATTATCCAAAACTTGATGGGTCAATTTTTTCATAGGGAGCTGTTCGACTGTCGTTTTTTTCAATCGTTCAAGTAATTGAGTCAACGAATCACCCAACATGCGTTGTTGTTGGATGAGTAAGTGTGGTGGATCATAGATTGTTAAATAGCCAGAAAAAAAGTATAACTCATTATTGATTTGTGCCAAGTGATACCCAATTGTTTTCTCTTCCTTGATTTTTAGACGCCTTGGTCGATAATGCCACAGCATGGTTTCTCGAATATACGTATCCAACACCGCTGTAGGTAACTTTTTGCTACGAGTCAACTCGTATTGATAAAATATCTCTTCCTCCAGTACCGAGAAAGTAACGAGAAAACTATAAAACAGCATCGACTCATACGCCGTAACATCAGCTGCTGTTCGACTAAGATATAAAGAAATCACCGGATGGATGGTCTGGTACAGTTGATCTTCTTGATATAGTTCTTTTTTCTCTTTTGTACCAGAAACCTTCATCTTATCTGACAGTAACCTTTTCCGTGTAATACCGATCCATGTCGCAATTTTTGTCGATGATTGTGGGGAAAAAGTTGTATTCAACACATGCGCCAATCCTACTATCAACGGACGCTTATCTGGAGTATCTTGTAAATACTGTGGTCTTTGTGACTCTGGGAAAAATTGAAATAAGGAATAATAAAAATAACGGATCTGGAGCTCTTCTCCTTGGATTTGTCCATTCTTTATTTGTAGAGAGAACTCTTTCAATAACTGATTTAATTCTTTGGTTTTTCTAAAGACAGAGGATTCACTGATCGTAAAAGCTGTTGCCAAACGAACACTTGAAGCTTGTTGATGTTCAAGAAGATACGTCAAGATCTGATATTTCACGCTTTGTTGTACCAAAAAAAGCATGATTTTTTCTAAACTCGTATGCTCATCTAATTCAAGGACGACTTGAAATTCATTTTTTCGGACAGAAATCTTTTTTTTCATCATACGACCGATCAATTCAAGGTCTTCGATATATTGGTCGAAGGCAGATTTTGATAGTTTCACAGAGGATCGCAACTCATTGATTGAAGCGGAACCACCTTCTAATACAAGCATTCGTAAAATCTCAATTTGGATTTGCTCTTTTTTTTCTAAAAATTCTTCAATCTTCATCGAAAGAATCAACCACCTTTACAAGAGCTGTTGGCGCTCGATACTCTGGTTGAAAGAAGAATTCACGCGCTTCCAGGTCTGCGAGTGTCCATCCTTCCTCAACTGCTAAAGTCAGTCGGTCTAAAAGATAGAAAATCACTGATTGGCTATGACATTGCGCACCAATCAGTTTTCCTTCTTCTGTCAATAGCACTTTTATTTGGATTAACTCCTGATTCGCAGCAGAAGCTCTGGTCGTTAAATATTGTGTGTTGATTTCCCCAGCATAAAAGATACTTTCGCTTGCTGTTAAACCGACACTCCCAAAATAATGTCCGAACCAGTGATTACCAATTGGACGATACGTACCTAAATCCTTCTTTTGTTGCCCACTGATATTTTTACTGGCGATCTTCGCCGTTCGAATCGCATTGTTAACTAAAGACACGTACATCTTTTCTTGCGTTGGTCGATAGGTTACTTGGATGGCATCGCCGATCGCATAAATATTTTCTTGGGATGTTTGCAAGTAGTCATTTACCCAGATTGTCCCATCATCATTCAATTGCAAAGATTCTTCCCATAATTGATTATCTGGTCGAGTATAATTTGCTAACAAGACTAAATCATACGTCTCACTTCTTTTTTCCGTGAAGATCTTTGTTTGTTCTGCTTCAATGATTTCTTGTACTTGTTCATTTAAGAAATATCGAATACCTCGATTGTTCAGCTCGCGATACAACGGCTTGATCATCTCTGGATCAAAATAGCGGAATAAAACTGTCGATTGGCTTTCATACAGATGAAGTTCTTTTCCCAGGTTCGCTAATCCTTCGATGAGTTCCAAGCCAACTTGCCCTGCACCGATCACTGCGATTTTTTTTGCACTTCCAATACGTTGGTGGAATTGTTGCGAAGTTTTAGGATCTTTGATTTTCCAAATCGTGTCGTTTTCTTGTGTACTAAAACGGAAGCGTTGTTGTGAGCCTGTCGCAATCACAAGAAAATCGAAAGACAATATTTCCCCATCATTTAATTGGATTTGTTTTTTATCGCTGTTTAGCGCAGTCACTTCTGTTTCTACACGTACTGCTATCTGATGTTCTTGAGTCAATTGCTCTTTAGTCATCCAATAATGATGGGCTTCTTCATGAAATTGCCCTTTTAAGATCAAATTGATACTATTTGGGATAAAGCCTATCCGCGCTTGCTTCTCAATAATGATTATCTCACTTTCTGGACAGTCGTTGCGCAAAGAAATAGCTGTCTGAATGCCCGCAAATGAGCCACCGACGATTACGATCCTCATATGTTATTCCCCTCTTTTTCATCTGTTATCCTTAGAGTATCATTTCTTAGAAAACGTTTCAATCAGTAAAGGGTATCGTGGTAGACGCCCGCTGTAAATAAGCAGATAATCCCGTTCACTAAGCCACGCTATTGAGCTAGACGAACGAAAAAAATTAGTTAAAACATCGAAGATAAAAACACAAGGAGCACTCGAAATTTGTTGGTTTTCGAATGTCCCTTGTGTTTTTGTGCGTATAGCCTACCTGACTTATGCCACGCTTTCTGATCTTAGCTTTAGATTTTATAGCCAATGCCCCAAACAGTTTTAATATAGGAAGACTGCTTGTGCGTGTCATGCATTTTTTCTCTTAAATTTCGAATGTGGACCATAATGGTATTATTGGAGGAAGTATAATATTTTTCGCCCCAAATTTCATGAAACATTTCTTCAGAGCTAATGACTTGTCCCTGTCGTTCCATCAATAATTTTAAGATGGAAAATTCGATTGGTGTTAGAAAAAGCTCCTCTTCCTGTAAAAAACATTTTCGTTTATCAACATCTAATACCAAATCTTTAACGATCAATTTGTGTTTATCAAATCCATTGTACTGAGTGGATCGCCGAATCTGGGCCTTCACTCGGGCAATTACTTCTAATGGGCGAAAGGGCTTCGTAATATAATCGTCTGCGCCAATCGTCAATCCTGTGATCTTATCGATTTCCTCGGTTTTTGCGGTCAACATGATGATCGGATATTTATGATTTTTTCGGATTTCTTTACAAAGTTCGACCCCAGAGATGTCCGGTAGCATCACGTCAAGAATTGCCAGTGAAAATGTATTTTGTTCAATTTGTGCTTGAGCAGATTTCCCATCAGAGCAAGTCGTTATTAAAAAATTCTCGTTCTGCAAATAAAAGACAATTAGGTCTGAAATTTCTTTTTCATCTTCAACTAAAAGTATTTTTTCCAATCGTATCGACCGTCCTTTTCAACTTAGTTGCTTTCTGATACCTTCATTTTTGTATTACCCAAAGGCAAAGTAACAAGCATCTGGATCTCATTATCTTTGTTGGCAGCTTGAATCGTTCCTTGATGAGCCAGAATGATTTCTTTGGCAATCGCTAGACCTAGACCCGCACCGCCGGTTTTTGTTGAACGGGCTTGATCAAGGCGATAAAACTTTTCAAATAATGCTTCTAGCTGCTCTTGTTCGATAGGCTCACTTTGATTGGCAAGAATAAAGGTTGCTTGATGCTCAGAAACCGATAGTTCCATTGTGATCATTGTATGTTCAGGTGCGTAGGCGATCGCGTTTTTCAACAGATTATTCAATACTCTGGCTAACTGTTCACTATAAGCTTCAATTTTCAAGCTTTCCGGTCCGATATAACGAACCTCTTGTCCTTTTTCTTTCAGCAACGGGTAAAATTCTTCCTGGATTTGTTTTAATAAGAACACAAAGTCAAGTTCTCGTTTAAACAATTGGATATCTTGAAGATTGAATCGAGTAATATCGAAAAATTCATTCATCAGTGTTTCCAACCGCTCAGACTTTTCAAGAGCGATAGTCAGAGACTGAGTCATTTGTTCGTTCGTTAAATTTTTTGTATCCAATAATAGGTTGAGGTAGCCGATCACGGAGGCTAAAGGTGTCTTCAAGTCGTGAGCCAAATAAGTGATTAAGTCCTTTGTTCGTTGAGTTTCTTCCTTTAGGAGGGTTTCATTTCGGTTCATCGTATTTTTTATTTTTAACAATTCATTATCGATTGGCATACTTCTAGTCGAAGCTTCCGTAAAACCAGAGAAAAAAGGCTGAATAGTCAACAAGTTGGCGATACCTTTATTGCCACCAAAGTCATCGTCATGCAAGTCAATTAGATAGCTAGAAAAGCTGGTTGATTAGAAAAAAAACTAAATGTACCACCCATATACTTTAAAACACACACCAATCTATCTTGATTGATACTTCGATCCTATCCAATTGTTTGGAGAATGATATGATCCTAGTTTTCTAAGTATTTCAACAAAAAAGTGCTGGTAGAAAACAAGACTGTTTTCTACCAGCACTAAGTATTAAAGAACTACTTTTTAGAAACACTACAAACTTCTATGCTCTCTTTTTTTACACATCAGTACATTGGTTATTGATTCGCTTGATTGATGGAGATATTATGCAGGTTTTCAACTAATGTTCGATGTTCACGAGGTCCAGTTGACTCTGGTGCTTGATCGAGCTGTTCGATCAAAGTCACTTCTTCTTCTGATAATCGGAAATCAAAAATGGCGATATTTTGCTTTATACGATCCACATGGACAGACTTAGGAATTGTGATAATCCCTAGTTGTGTTTGCCAACGTAAAATGATTTGTGGGACAGTTTTTTGGTATTTTTCAGCTAATTCCTTTAAAACGGGTTCATCAAAAATCCCATCTTTTCCTTGGTTGAAGGGACTCCACGCTTCAGTCACGACATCAAAATGAGTGGCTGTTTCTCTTTGTTGTTTTTGTTGACGGTATGGATGTTGTTCGATTTGGTTGATCACCGGCTTGATCCGATGATTCAAAATCAAATCAGTCAAACGACCGGTTGAAAAATTAGAGACTCCGATTGCCTTTACTTTGCCTGCATCATAAAGTTCTTCCATGGCACGCCATGCGCCATAATAATCATTGTAAGGCTGATGGATCAAGAAAATATCAATGTAGTCTACCCCTAATTTTTGTAAAGAACGTTCATACGCTTTGTATGCGCCCTCGTAAGAAGCATCAGTGACCCATAACTTGGTTGTAATAGTGATCTCTTCTCTTGGAATCCCACTTTTTTTGATTGCCCGACCAACGGCTTCTTCATTGTAATAAACAGCCGCAGTATCAATCAGGCGATAGCCAGCATTCAGCGCTTCTAATACGACTTGCTCACATTCTTCTTGATCCCAGATTTGAAAGACACCAAATCCAAGTACAGGAATTGTCAATCCGTTGTTCAAGGTCCGTGTTTCCATCATTGATTTCCTCTCCAAACTCCACGTTATTTCGTCAATTCAGCAGCGACTTTTTCTCCTAATAAATGTGCAGACTGTGGGTTTTGTCCTGTTAATAAACGCCCATCTGCATGAACAACTTCAGTAAAAGCTTTCCCTGCCTGATAATCGGCCCCTTTTTCCTTCAATGAATCTTCGGTCAGGAAGGGTACGTTATTCGTTGTTCCATTTAATTCCTCTTCTTCATTACTAAAGCCAGTCACTTTACGTCCAGCTAAGATGGACTGTCCGTTTTCATCAACGACAGGTAATAAGCCTACGACACCATGACAAACCGCTGATACGATCCCATTATTTTTGTAGATCGCAGAACCAATCTCTGCTAATTTTTCTGATCCGGGGAAATCCCACATCGTTCCATGACCACCGGCATAATAAATCGCCGTATACTCTGTTGGATCCACTTCATCCGGACGTAACGTTTGGCCTAACGCACGATTACGAAAGTCTTCATCTTGGTAATAGGTCCAATCCACTTGATCCATATCTACTATACTTTTTGGTTCCAATGGTACGTATCCGCCATTCGGGCTAACAAAATCAGCTTCGATCTTGTTTTTGACTAATACATCATAAAAATGAGTCAATTCACTTAACCATAAACCTGTTGGACGCTCGATATTGTCGTATTTTTCTACATTTGTCAAAACAATCAAAACTTTCATTTTTTCAGCTTCTTTCTTAGATATTGATGGTTGATCCATAGCGTTGATCAAGAAAATTATACAACGGACTTGGTAAATACAAGTCTTTGTATGCTTCAGAAAAAGGTTTCGTCACAAATTCAGCATCGCGACCTTCTAACAACTTGACCGCCCATTCTGGATCTACCAACATTTGTTGACCTACTGCTACAAGTTCCGCATGAGCTAACACAGACTCGACATCTTTGCGGTTACGGACATTTCCTACACCTACTAAAGGGATTTTCCCTTGAATCGTTTCGTGGACATATTCAAGAATTGATTTTTCGTTGTAGGTTTCAGAACGAGCCACACGATCATATGTGTTCAATGAAACATGCAGATAGTCTAATTTCGTTTCACGTAATTGCTCCATCAACCAAATCGTTTCTTCAAAACGGATACCTGGTGTTTCAAATTCTTCTGGTGAAAAACGATAACCAACAATAAATGGTTTAGTTGCGTGTGTTTCAACTGCTTGGAAGACAGATTTCAATAATTCTTCAATAAAATGATAACGTTTCTCTAAAGAGCCACCCCATTGATCTCCTCTACGGTTAGAATGAGGAGAAAAGAATTGTTGGATCAAGTAAGTATTCGCACCATGTAGTTCTACTCCGTCAAATCCTGCTTCAATGGCTCTGCGTGTTGCTTCTCCAAATGCTTGGATCGTTTCACTGACTTCTTCATCACTTAATGCCCGTGGTGTCTCAGCATCTGGACGTTCTGCCGGAATCGCACTAGCAGATACTGTTTGTTCTCCTGATAATGTCGCACGGCTTGTCATACGACCGCCATGGAAGATCTGCACGATTGCCTTAGCACCTTCACCTTGAATGGCTTGTGCTAACTCGCTTAGACGAGGAAGCATTTCATCATGGGCAATACTTAATTCCCCTGGCCAACCTTTACCGATGTCTTGCACATTTGCCGCACCAGTGATCACTGCTCCTAATCCTTTTGATCGTTGTGCATAATATTCGATCTCGTCTTTTGTGATTACCCCATTAAAAAAGCTAAGTTCTGTAGTCATTGGTGATAGCATCAACCGATTTTTCAGCACACTACCTGATGGAAATGTGATTGATTCATTGAATTTTGCCATTCTTCTTCCTCCAATATGACGAATGTCACTTATTTTTTCTCGTATTTATTTAACCACACGATTAGTTGCACATGCAACTGTTATGTTTAAAAAATTTTATTTTTTTTGTAATTTATTGGTCGCCTCATTCAGCTCCTGAGAAAGTCGCTCGCTCTCGGCAACACCTAAAACAACTTTATATGCGTGGTTCAGCTCATCCCAACTACTGTCGATCTCTTTGACAAATTCACGACCTTCATCAGTTAAAAATACCAAAGATAACCGTCCTTCTGTGACCGTTTTGACATAGCCTTTATATTCTAACTTTTCTACGAAACGTGCAATCGTTGAAGGCGCTGAATACAACATCTGCGCGATATCTTTTTGAGGAATACCGTTTTTTTCTTTCAAAATCAGTAAGATAAACCCATAAGTAGGTGCAAGTCCCGTTTTCTTGAAGGCTTCATCCGCTAATTTGTTCAATACTCGATCGAGCTTCTTCACACTAAAAAAAAGACATTCTTCTAACGAACGTTCAATTGATTTCCCCATTTTTACACCTCCTGTTAGCGTACATATCATAGTATGATTTAGTGGATTTGTCAAAGAGGAGAACATTGATCGTTTTGTACCATACCTTTGATACTATTTCCAATGAAGTCCTTCACCTAAAAAAATGGATAGATGATCTGCTTAGATCACCTATCCACTATGCAAACTCGACTTTCAACTCTTTTCCTAGAGCATGAGCAAGTTTTGATAACGTATCGAAACTTGTATTGTTTCCTCACTCAATACGCGCTACTGTCGATTGAGGTAAAGAAGCCAAATCTGCTAATTCACGTTGTGTTAATCCGGCAACTTCTCTGGCATTCATCAAAGCGATTGCGCTTGATAACTTAGCATTCTCTGTTTCAAAATTATTTTTGAATACTGATTCTTTCAATTTTTTCTAGATAACCATCAAGTTTAACTGTTGCCATCACCCAATTTTCACTACAAATGCTTCATAAGGACGTAATTCGATTTCTCCTACAGGTACTTCTCGATCATAGTTGGCAATGATTAGTTCCGTTGCTTCTTGCGGAATAGTCCATTCATGTGTTTGCTCGGATAAGTTACAGACGATCAACCAACGTTCTTCATTTAGTGTACGATAATAAGCAAAGACCTCAACTGGCGTTTCTGTCAACAATTCATATTCTCCCCAAACGATGATCTCATTGTGTTTGCGTAACTCGATCAAGCGTTTGTACGTATAGAAAATCGAAGAGGAATCTGCGACTGCTTGTTTCGCGTTGATGGTTTTGTAGTTTGGATTGACGGATAGCCAGGGCATTCCTGTCGTAAATCCACCATGTGCTGTTTCATCCCACTGCATTGGTGTACGTGCATTGTCACGTCCTTTGGCATTGATAGACTGCACGATATCTTCTTTATGATAGCCAGCTGCAAGTCGTTCGTGATACATATTGATCGTTTCGATATCTTTTGCTTCTGAGATGTCCCGGATTGGCGCATTTGTCATGCCTAGTTCTTCCCCTTGATAAATATAAGGAGTCCCTTTCATCATGTGTAGTAAAATAGCAAACATTTTTGCACTTTCTACACGATATTCCTGATCATTCCCCCAACGTGAAACAATTCTCGGTAAATCATGATTATTCCAAAACAAACTGTTCCAACCTTCATCACCTAACGCTGTCTGCCATTTTGACAAAACTTTTTTCAGTTCAGAAACATCTAAAGCTTTTAGATCCCATTTATCCTTACCTTCTTGTTGGTCCAAACTCATATGTTCAAATTGGAAGATCATGGATAGTTCATTTCTTTTAGGGTCTGAATAAAGCTTCGCGATTTCTGTCGTTGCGCCCCAAGTTTCACCTACCGTCATCAAATCTTTGTCGCCAAAGGTTGCTTGATTCATTTCTTGTAGGTATTCGTGAAGCCGTGGCCCATTATTGGTGATTTCTTGATCGGGTAGTTTGCCGATCGTATCGATGACATCCATGCGGAACCCGCCAATTCCTTTATCGATCCAAAAATTCATCATGTCATAGACTTCTTGTCTGACTAGCTCATTCTCCCAATTCAAATCGGGTTGTTTCTTGCTGTATAGATGCAAATAATATTGACCAGTCGCATCATCAAATTCCCAAGCAGGTCCACTAAAAATCGAACGTAATGTATTAGGCACATCACCATTGACTGGCTCACGCCAGATATAATAATCTCGATATGGATTGTCTTTGCTTTTTCGTGATTCGATAAACCATGGATGTTCATCAGAAGTGTGATTGACGACTAAATCCAAAATGATTTTGATGCCTGATTTCTTCGCTTCCTCAATCAGTTCGTCCATTTCAGCCATCGTCCCAAATTCAGCCATGATTGCTTCATAATCGCTGATGTCATAGCCATTATCATCATTTGGGGATTCATAGACAGGAGAAAGCCAAATCGTATCGATCCCTAGATAGGTTAAATAATCTAATCTTGAAATAATCCCTCTTAAATCACCGATTCCATCCCCATTCGTATCTTGAAAGCTACGTGGATAGACTTGATATACCACTGATTGGTGCCACCATTTTTTCTCCATATGTTCCTCCATTTGTTTTGTCCTATTCTTAAAGAATTGTAACGCTTACAAAAACAAGAGTAAACAGGCAGAAACATGTTACCGATAACATTAAAATCCAGGATTTAGAAATAAAACAGCGCGTGGGGAAAGTTTCAATTCATGGAGTATGCCTTAAAACAGAAACCATCGATTGAAATAAGTAGAATTTGCTATCAACATGTCCGTTTAGAGTGTACCCTAAATAGACACTAGCGGATCATTGAAAAATCTCAATTTCTAATGTATGATTAGGGTGTATTTTAAATAGTTCTAGAAAGTAGGTAAAAATTTTGAAAATTGCTTATATTCGAGTGTCATCGATTGATCAAAATGAACAACGACAAATTGCAGAAATGAAAAAGTTTGGTGTAGAAAAAATTTTCATTGAGAAACAATCTGGCGCAACGATTACTCATCGACCGATTTTCCAGGAAGCTTTAGAGTTTGTCCGAGAACAAGATATTTTTATTGTCGAAGCCATCGATCGATTAGGCAGAAATTATGACGAAATCATTGACTCAGTCAATTATCTCAAAAAGAAAAATGTGCAACTAATCATCACTAGTTTACCAATCATGGCTGAAGCAATCGGAAATCCTCTCCTGGATAAATTCATTAAAGATTTGATCATTCAGATCTTGGCAATGATTGCCGAACAAGAACGTACAGAATCTAAACGACGCCAGGCACAAGGGATTAAGATTGCTAAAGCGAATGGCGTTTATAAAGGACGTCCTAAGTTATACAGCGCAGACACAAAAGATCCCCAACGTCGCCTTGTTTATAAAAGCATCGTTGAAGATCTTAATAAGGGAATTGCTATTTCAAAGATTGCAAAGGACTATAATGTTACCAGACAAACAGTTTATAGAATAAAAAATGAGCTGATGTGACATGTACTTGTCTGAATAAATATATTTTCGTTTTAAGAACATCACAAATTCTTCAGTATTTAATTTATATAGGCATGTCGTCTGCTATCCATTTATTAAAATCTGTCTTAACAATATTAGCATGATAAAACGTTCCATAGCGTTCATGTTTATCTGATTTATAAAAACCCAATGTCTCTTTTCTTTCTTGGTCATGTTCTTCTATATATTTAGAATAATTATGATAAAACATGCTAGAAAGCAGTATGGGATTATCTATTTCTTTATTAGCAATATTAGCTAAATTACAAGCCATTGAAACTGATTCTCCAATCCATACTAAATTATTAATTCCTGAAGAATGTCTACCTGCCTTAACTACTAATGTTTGAGAAGTAGCTAATCCGATTCCTGCTGTTATCTCGGGCAAGTGTCTTTTGGAAAGTAAAGAATTAAGCATTTTTAAATACGTATTTATATAATAGGCTCTATCTGCAAGATCGTAAATATCTTTTTGCTTTGGTGAAGAATATATTGCATAAACACAATCACCCCGTATGCCAATTTCTTTCAGCTTATCCGTATCCCTTCTTAATATTTCAATAATTTCTGAAGTGAATCCACGAATTACTTTTGCTACGTTAAGCTCGCTATTTTTTTCTATTAACTCTGTTGAATTACGAATATCAATAAAAATAGAACTAACCCAAGACTTATATCCGTTTTTATAAGTAAAATTCTCATCTCTAGGCAAAATTTCTACTTCATTGATTTTATCCATGTTGTCTAAAATTTCTTCTAATTTAATTTTTCTATCTTTATAATCATAAGTGAACGTCAAAAGTATCAGTCTCCTTTAAATTAATAATGCAGTGAAGAGAAGAGGACAAATCATAAGTTTTTAGTCTCTAACTCTTTTAATAGCCTATATAAATTCCCTTCTATTTATTTACATATATAATTATCCAACCAGCCACAAACATAAAAAAAATACCAATAACGCCTATTGAAGAAAAGATAATCCCTTTTTAGCATACATATGTTTATCAGCACATATTTTTGAATTTATATAGATTTGGTAAATTATATCTCTATAAGTATTCTCTTCTTCTTCCTCATCTATAAGTTGCTTAAATTGGTCATAAGTTTTATCACCAATACTCCCAAAGAATATTAATGAATTTCCCGAATTTATATTTTTAAAAGATAGCTTGGGACTCAACTCTTTAACTAGATAAAATAATCCTACACCTAAACTTACTATAAAAATTGAAAAAGTAAATAAGTAAAGAATAGAACCAAACTCTACTTTATCTAACATATATCTTGCTATACTTATACATTTATTTCTGAAAAAATCAGAAATAAAAATACTTGAAAATATCCCAAATGTAGCAAGTAAAATAGACGTTTTGTTGTCACAAGACTTTATCCATTCATTTATTCTATCCATTCTTTGGTATAACTCTTCATTTCTTTTTTCATAATCTATTTTATTCAATATTCACATCACTCACTTAATAATTTTTTAGTATGTAATTTCCTATTTTAATCCATATAAAAATATAACATAAAAAAGTTTTTTTTGATGAAATACTCATAAAATATCTTTTTGAAATCATAATTGTAATTAAAGTGATTTTATAATAAGAAAAATAAAGAATTATAATCACAACAAAAGCAAAATATAGCAAAAAACACAAAAATTTTTAGCTTTATTTTGTACCTGCTCAGTTCTAATGACCTTTTCTTAATTATAGTTTTAATAACTATACATATGTTGGACAAAAGAGCATACTCTGTTGGACTCTAGGTAAATATCTTACTGAACCTAATTAAGTGAACAGCTGAAAGAATTATGATATAAGCAAGTTAAAAAGGATCAAAAACTTAAAAGCTTCTGACCCCTTTTATTAATTGTCTTACTTGTTTGTAACTTTTAGTAACTTATCCAGGATTTTAGAATTAACAATAGGGATTCAATTAAAATCGTTATACATTGTCCCACAACCAATAACTATTTATAAGTATTTTTAAAGACACCGATAAAAATTATTAACTTTATGACTCAATAGTAAAAATGAACTCTATCTAATTGAATTTCCTTAAATCTACTTTTTTCTAATATCTTTAATAAAGAAATCGCTAATATCCATATCTAATATTAGATATAGATATGAGTTCTTTTAATTTTTTAGATTGATTTTCATTTAACGATACACCGTCTTTTTTTATTGCATTAGATATCTCTATATTCATACGACTTAAAACTAATGGAACTGAAGTTCCTTCATTTTTCAACTTTTCAAGATAGGAGCCTAATACTTTTCGAAGAGATTCATTTCCAAGATCTATCTCTAAATCATCTAATAATTCAGTAATAATCACTTCTGCTTTTTTACGTCGATCGTCTCCACCAGAAAACCACTTTAAATTACTCATATATTCATCCTCCTTGATTCCTTTTTATGAATCCCTTTCGTCTAAATCAATGATTAAGTCACACTTGTCTATTAATTTATCATTATGAGATATCATAATGATTGACTTATTAGGGTACTTTAATAATTTTTCTAAAATCAGCATTTCAGTTTTAGAATCTAAAGCACTCGTAGCTTCATCTAATAATAAAATTTTACTTCCTAATAATAAAACTCTTGCTAAAGCAATTCTTTGCTTTTGACCACCTGATAAATTCGCACCATTTTCTTCTAGATACGTATCAAGTCCTAGAGGAAGCGCAGTAATATAACTCCATAAACAAGTATCTTTCAGTACTTTTTCGAGTTCTTGTTCATCAGGAATACTTTCTAAACCTAAAAATAAATTGTCTTTAATAGTTCCACTCATAATAAAAGATTCTTGAGGCACATAGGTAATCAACTTACGTAAATCTTTTCTATTAATATTTTCAATATTTTGCTCATTTATACAAATTCTTCCATTATCTGGAGAGTAAAATCCAGCTAGAAGTTGTGCTAAAGTTGATTTCCCAGCACCACTATCACCTTTTATTCCTATATTTTTACTCACAGGTAGAGAAAAACTCATATTATCTAACACATTAGGATATTTAGTAGAATAACTAAAATATACATTTTCAAATGTAATCGTTGCTTTTTCAGTTAATTTAGCCAAATGAATAAACTTGTCTTTATTTTCATTATTTATAGAAAATACATCGTTAAGCCGATTATTTGCAACTTGTGCTTTTTGGAATTTTTCTTGTAGATTTATTATATTTTGTAGAGGTGTAGAAAAAAATATAGATAATGAATTGAAAGTTATTAGTTCTCCTATTGTAATTTCTCCATTGATAACATAATACGAACCAAACCATAATACAAAAGCCGAGGTTAAAAGAGAAACCAAAATTTTTAAATTTTGAATTATAGAATCATACATATTTCTCTTTAGTGATACATCAAAAAATTTATTTAAACTTCTATATATTTGATTTACAATCTTATTCTCACTACAAAGTGCTTTTATAGTATATATTCCGTTTAATCCTTCAATAAAATTAGAATCAACTATTGAATTTGTTTGCATCTCTTCTCCGTTTAATCGACTCATTTTTTTATTTGATCCTAATATAATTAGTATATAAAATGGAATAGAACTTAACGTTATTAAAAATAATTGTTTATTAATATTGATCAATATAATCCCCACAACAATGACTGAACTTAAATCTAAAAAAATAGATATAGTAAAGCTAGCTAAAGCTTCTATAATTTTATTAGCATCAGAAAATCTAGAGACAATATCTCCAGTTTTTCTTTTAGAAAAAAAGGAAGCTGGTAAAATGAAAATATGTTCTAAATATTTAAATAAAATGCTTCTACCTACATCTTGTCCTAGCTTTTCTAAATTATATCTTCTTGTAATTTCAAATATACTTGTTATAAAAATGCCTATGATATAGCTAATTGATATCATAAATAGATTTAAAAAGTCTTTTTCAGGAAGTAACCAATCTATTAAAATTCTAAAATAGTAACTTGATAGTATTCCTATAATTGTTATTATTAATGAAGATAATATCACCAATAAAATTTTTTTATATTGATCTTTTAATAAACTTATTGAAGAAAAAAAACTTTTTTTTGTATTATTTATGGGTTGGAAATCAGGAGTCTTTTCAGCAACTAAAATAACACCAGTCCATTTGTTGTTGAACTTTTCTATTGATTCTTTGTATTTTCCAATCGCAGGGTCAGCTATTAACAATTTCTCTTTTTTCACACCATATACAATACAATAATGAAGAAATTGATTATTCGTTACTATATTAGCAATTACGGGATAATTGAACTCATTTTCTTTCCATACATCACTATTAGCTTTATAGGCTTCACAATTTATTCCTAATTTAGCAAATCCGTTAACTATACCTAATGCACAGGTACCTTCAGAATCGGTTTCAGTTAAGTCTCTTAAAACTTCCACTGAAATCCATGAATGAAAATTATTTAAAATCATCTGCATACAGGCTAAACCACAATCAACTTCATTATACTGTTTTATTAATTTTTGTCTCAAAGAATCACCTATAAATAAGAATACTCATCCATAGAATTTTTGAATGAGTATTCTAAAAATATAATATACTAAAATAAAAGGCTCAAATTAACTTTTCCAACCAGCTGCTCCACCAGTAGCTAAATTCGCAGCAGAATTATTTCCAATAATGCCAATAGCTTTTCCCCAATCAACACTGCACCCTTTTTTATTACATGAGACTCCATTACCGTAGTATTTTCCACCTACTACTTGTGCCATTTCTTTTGATGTTAATTTCTTCAAAACTTAAACCTTCTCTCATTTTTTGAACAATAAATAATTGTACTTATTTAAAAGATAGCATATTATTTATATTTTTTTAATTAAAATAACGTTATTTTAACTTACAATTTTGTCATCTAAAAACATATTTTATTTCATTATAAATATGGATTTCATAAACGTAGCTTTTGATGTCATAAAAGTTATTTTTAATGTCATAATCGTAAATATACTTACTTTGATTCATTTGCCTAAATCTAAAAAAATATTTTAAACAAATGAATAGTTGTCTATCCTATAGTCTTACAAGCAAGAAAAAGTATTCGTGTATGCTTAATTCCACATTCTTACAAGAAGTAAAACAAACACGGCGAGATTAGCCAAAAAGAAAAGCCTTAGAGTATCCTACTACTCTAGGGCTTCAGTGTTCACTTGTTCTTCTTCTGCAAAACAATCATATCATGATTTGTTGTTTTTTTAATGGTGACCTCACCTATCGTTTTCCTTTGTAAGCTCAATTTTTTTAGAAATATTCATCATCTTTATATCGATCAATTATTACCACTTCATATATAACATCTTCTTTCATCTGTTTAGCAATCAAGCTAGGACGAATTTTTTCTAACCAATTTTGATCAGGTACATAATCAAGAAAATTACCCATCGTTTTTTTAATAATCTCATCAGTAGACAATTTGACTAGTCTTATAAACTTAAATGGAGGTAACGCTGCTACACATAGTTAATAACGTTGTCATCGCTTTTAGCGTTTACTATCGTTACCGAGAGACTCTTTTATCCTGTTTCTTTTTTCTTGTCACTACGATAATAAATAGTACTAAGAGTGCATACCCAAGGATGATCAAACTATTGGTGTTTGAAGTACCTGTTTGCGGTAGTTTTCCTTGTCCGATTTGAGATGTATCTGCTACGATCGTTTTCTTTTGGTCATCATCCGTTTCTTCCTCTTGTGTCGCCGTTTCACCGATTCGACCAGTCACAGTGACTTCCCCTGTTGTCGCCTCTCCGACAATGGTTTCCGATAGATCCCAGACAGTTAGAGCTAGTAATACAGCTCCGAAAAAAATGATTCTTTTTCGTTTTTTCATACGATAGATCCCTTCTTTACTGGGATTCCAGTTTTTTAGTCTTCTTCTACATCCGGCGCAAAGCTTAAGACCAATTTGAAACTTGGATTTGATTCTTCTGATGCATTGACAGGGGTTGCTTCACCAGTGAAAGTAAATGTTCCTTCATTCGTTCCTTGATTGCCTTCAAGGGTAAACAATTCTGTTTCTGTCACAGTTGGTGTGCCATTTTCAAACAACTCAATACCGTTTACGTTTAACAAGTCTACTTCAGACATATCCAATGGTGTATCAACACCTGCAACAGAAGCAATCACACCAACAGCTGAGTTATTAGTCACAGCGTACGTAGGTGAAACGATTTCTTTGTGACTTGACTCTTCCGTCGTATAGAACAAAGCGGTCGTTGGAATCGTCACGTTGATCCATTGGTTCAAATCTTCAGGATTTGGTCCAGGCGTTGTATTATCGAATTCTCCGATGATCCCATTTACTTGGACATCTCCTGACGTATCACCTTCACGTCCATCAATGGTTTGTGTCGCAAATGCGATTGTGCCGCTTGCTAATACTCCTGCGATCGTTGCTGTACTTAGAATTGTTGCTACAAATTTTTTCATTTTTATTTCCTCACTTTTGATTTTTTTTAATTCTTAACGATAATCGTTAATTCGGCTTCTGTGACCCCTTGTTTTTCTTTACTTTCAGGATCGTAAATATTGATGGTGGCTTTGGCAGGATACTCGCCCTTTGCCAACGGTGTCGTCAATTCGACATTTTCAACAAATTGGTTTGGATTGATCGCACCGGAAGAATAGATCACTTCCCCACTGGACAGCAAAGAGATATCCACGGCAATCGGGTACACATTTGTGCCCGGATTGACAATTTCGATGGATCCTGGGCTTTGACCATCTTCAAAAATGGCTTCTGGATTGATCTGCAATGTGAAATAATTCGCATCCGCAATTTCCTGCGCACGTTCAGATACACGCTGATCAGTAGCATCTCCAGGTTCAGGTAAAAGATCTGCACTGATCAAAGGAACTGCTTCTTTTGATTGATAGAAATAGTACCCAATCCCACCGGCAAGTACTGCCAATAACAACAACCAAAAGACCCATTTATATCGCTTTTTTTTCTCTGTTTGATTCGTTTGCTCCAAGGGATTCACCTCCTTCACGTTTGGTACGATTTTTTTACTCAGTCTCGTGGAACAAATCGTAAGACGATACGATAATTTGGTACTAATAAGGATTCATAATAACCACCCTGATCAGCTTCTGTATCGACGACCCATTGCGGGTAATCACCGTAGAAGTTTCCTGTTAAGGAAATCGGCACACGGCTTCTTTCTTTTAAACGAACCAAGTGTTGTTCATCCATAGCTTCATAAAGTTGTATCTGTGTTTCTTCCGTTTTTAAGTTTAATTCCAACAAAGGTGTCGAGATATCATCATTGGTAAGAATTGGTTCTTCCTCATCACTTTCAGCGTAATCAAGGGGATCTTCTCCAGCTTCTAACAAAACAATACCGTCGCTATTATCGATCGCCATTTGATTGATATAGGTATCCACAGCAAGTGGGGATTGGTTGTGGATCTCATAAGCTTGGCTTTCAAAATTACGATTCGATTCAGCCGTGTTGTACAAAGATTCAAACACCATTTTGGTTGGAATCGTTACCCGCATATGTTCCAATTTTGACGTAACATCAATACCGACTGTCAGTTGATAGGCTTTATTTCCTACCTCAAGAACAGCAAAGTAGCTACCGTCTTCATCCACTTCTCTTGTAAGATCCGTTTCCACGATGCGAAAGTCATCCGTCATATCAGCTTCCGTTAAGACATTTGCGGCTTGCGCTCGACTTTCTTGCAGAATCAAAGCATCTAACGCATCTTTCGTACTTAACTCGTTGATTTTATAACGATCTAAGGTAATATTGTACGCTTCAAAGTTCACCCCTTTGATCACAGTTTGACGAGCTGTCACATCGACATATGTCTCAATAGAAGGTTTTGATAAGAAAATCGACACTTCTGATTCTGTTTCCAATCGTTCATTTTCTCTTAATGGAATTCGGAAGTTGCGATACAGCTGATTTTCATCCCTATAATCGCCCCATTCAATCCGTTCAGAGTTTTTATCCAATTCAACGATTTCCCCATTGATATTTGTATAAGTGATTCTTGTGACATCTGTATCTTCATACATAGAACCAGTGATTTCTGTAGATTGATCACTCAATGAATCGATTCGTGCAACCAGACCTTCTGGTTCTGAAAAACGAATTTTATTGTAGTTATTCTTAGAAATCACTTGATAAATGTCCGTTTGATTTTCCAGACTTTCTAAGGAACCATCTAATTCTTCACCACTCAGTAATCTGGAACGTGCTTCTGCATTTCCTGTACCTCCGTAAGGGAAGGTATTACCACCATTTCGATTGATTCGTAGCATTCCAGAAATATTGATAAACTCTTCGGTTGGAACGTCTATAGATGCATCTTCCCAAAAAGCCATTTTTTGACTAGTAACATTAATTTTTAAACCATTCGAAACAGTATTTTGCGCCGAGCGAATCAATCGTTGCAATTGTGCATTTGCTTGACCAGTTCTTGTCGTAGGGTGACTAATTTCAAACAAATTCACATTATTTAGATTCAATTGTGCATTTGCCAATCTAAAATAAAGAACTTCTGATTTATTTCTTGTAGTTTCTAAATTGACACTAGAATCTTCTTCAGCAGAAAATGATTGACGTACATTTACAAGTGGTCGGTTTATAAATTCTGCCGTCGTTCCCATTCCCGTACGATTATCAGTAAGTGTAAATTCCGCTCGTTTACCGACTGCAATGTTCGCAAAAGAATTCGAATGATTACTTGAGGCATTCCCTCCCCCTTGTGTATTCAACCCTCTAGCAACAGCTTTAAATGTTGCGTCATCATTGAGAATGAAATTTGAGGATGTAGTTACTCTAAATACTCCTCCAGATTGATCCACATCGAGCGTAGCCCCTTTCCCAATCCGCACAACGGAATTACTTGCAGTAAGCCAAATAAAGCGTGAATCTGAAGTTGTACGATCTCTTCTAGAAGTCATAGTGGCATTATCTTGCAACTCTACTTTTTGCGACACTTGTATTCTAGAATAATTTTGACTTATTGCTGAATTTTGAATAGCTGTAGTAGTCGGCTCTGTCAAATGTACTTCCGCATTTTGCGAAAGCGTTACTGAGCGAATAGTAGTATTTCCTGTCATTCCTCTAGCAGCATTTATTCTCGTATAGGAATTTTCGCCAAATAGCAGATCCGTCGTTCCAACTCCTTGTAGAAATCGTCCGCCAGTATCCACTTCAACTTTACTTGCTTCTTCCATCGTAAATTTTGAGTTCGCCAATGTTAAACGAAAAACAGCTCGCGCAGCTTGTCGAGTAGTATGATTGACAATTACCTCTGCTTCACGTCCTAATTTGATTTCTTCCCTAAACCGGAAAAAATCGACATTTGCATTATCACGTCCGAAAACGTTAATTTCAGAGTAATCACCCACATTCAGCCGACGAATGGTTGAAGATGCAGCAGATGAGGTTCCACCGGTAAATCCTTGTGCGGTTTGCAGGTTGATTGTATTGGCTTCACCAATATAAATATCTGTTGTACTTCGACCAGTAACTAAAGGTCCTACTTGATTAAGCGTGATTTTAGCATTTGCTTCTGACAAAAATTGGGAAGCAGTCGACGATGAGCCTAATGCAATAAGAGGATTAGCTACTGATGACGTACGAGAATAATTGATTGACGCTTTTTCTCCAAGAAAGAAGAGTTTTTGTACGGAGAAAGCATTGGCTGCTGCGCTCGTTGAATGCTCAGCAATAGAGATTTCAGCTCCTTCAAGCAACTCAAATTGATCGACCATCGTCCCAGCGGTGAAGCCATTCCCTAACACACCTGTTAGTTTTGAGTATTTTCCTAAAGTCACATGAGCCAAACTTGCGTTGACAAACGCCCCTCGCTGGTTTACCCCTATTTCGGAATAATCCCCGATTGAGATTTTTCCGTTGCTAGATGCTAATCCGATGACAACATTTGATGTACTCGCTGAAGAGGTCGTTCGTGTTCTCGGTACATCAATGGCTGTATGACTTCCGATTTGGACAGAAGATGTTGCAAAAAAGGTTCGATACGCTTGACCAACCGTGGCATTGCTAGGTTCACTTATGGATATTTCCACCTGATCACCAATCACAATACTGTCTACTGCTACATTCCCAGTAAACCCATTACTATGATTATTGTTCATTTTCACATGATCTTGAATCATTATTGTTGAACTAGCAACCCCAGTAAACATCGGTCCTTGTTGCGAAATTCTCGTTTGTGTATTTTCTCCAAAATCTATGGAAGAGTTTGCACTTCGGAGTTGGATAAAGGCCCCCGTCGTTGTTCCCGTCCGGGTCCCTTCAATAATTGTAGGCTGATCTGCTGTACTATTTTCAATGATGAAGCGGTGTCCGACATTGATAGCAGGTGTCGCACTGACCGTTCCGTACTCAGATAGTTTTAACTGACTACCTGCTTGTAACCGTACTTCGCCTAGAGTACTAGTGGAATTCCCGGAAAGCCCCTGTCCTGTTCCAACGTCTAGTGTTGCACCGGTTGCTAAAGTCAACTGACTATCTTGATTGGCATTTGGCAGGGAAACCATTGCGCCAGATTGACGAATTGTGGTCACACTTCCTTGACCAAAATCAAGGCTTGCTGCGGCCCCTGTCATATGAAAGACTGTACCTGTGTTACTGTTGGTACTTCGTGTAACAGAAATTTCAGCTTGGCTAGCGACTTCTACTTGATTCATTTCAAAGATTGGTGTGGCATTTGATGATTGATGATTGATTGTCAATTGTCCTTCAATTAAGAGTCCTTCAGCCGTGAATAACGTTGGAATAGAGGACGTCGCCGTCGTCACCATGTTGGTTCCTTTAAAGTAAAGATTTGCTTGGTTGCTATTCACCACACGTCCTGCGGTACTTGTCAGCTCCATCTGAGTATTTTCGAAAGTAATCGTTGATGCCCCAGTTGTTTGAGCAAGTCCTTGTGCTGACTGGATTCCTTGTTGCTGCACCCTCTCCCAAGTTAATTGAACCGGAGCAACAAACTGCATCAGGTTCTCTGCCGCCGTCTGTGAAAATATCACAGGTGTCTCCTGACTCCGCAAGGTAACGTCTGTCCGTTGGATACCACTGATGGGGGCGGTAAATGCCAAGTTGCTGTCAAAAGTAAGTACCAAGGATTGATCATTTGCGATTTCTTCGTAATGATATTCAATACCTTCATCATCGGTGAACAACTCTCCAAGTAAAATTGCTCGCAATTGTACTTCACTCGCTACAGTCAATGCGACCACTGAAGCTTCAGCATCAAACCTTTCGACTTGCTTGTTCTCAGATTCTGGTTCCTCTTCGTCTTCTGAGGTGTCTGGCGTTTCTGCTTCTGGTAGTGCTTCACTCTCTTCTGTCTCTTCTTGGCTAGCCGTTGTGGAATCATCCGTGGCTTCCGATGCGGTTGTTTGTTCTTCCTTGCTTCCCTCAGTTGCTTCTTGGCTTTCCGATTGATCAGCAACAGAATTGGTGGTTTCCTCAGTTGAGGATTGTTGCGTCTCTTCAGAAAGTGACTCTGTTTCTGCATAAGCAACTTGATGGAACATCAACGTCGTGTTGATACCCGTGCTGCTTAGTAGTAATACTGCAGAAATCAATGTAAGTAATTTCATCAGATCCTCCTCTCTTCAGTCTTTGGTGCGTCAAGAAATTTTAAAATAGGCAACATGTTGCTTATTCCCACAAAGTTTTCTCAAAAATCTTCGTTTTTAAGGAGACAAAAAAAAAGACATCCGATCGCATCAGATGTCTTGAAAAAGTGATTAAATTAGGTTTCCTATTAAAGAAGATAAATAACATATTGTCATTATCAAAAACGAAGGTTTTCGAGAATAAACATGCAAGAATAATCCTATAAGGACATTTCTTACTTTAGAAATAATAACATTTTATATTTTTTAAAAAAAACAATTTTTTCATAGGGGAGCGAAAAATTTGTTTTTTCTTTTTCACGTCTTGTTTAAAACCTGAGAGAATATTTTTTTATAAAGGCGTGTTTCGTTCAAAAATATGTTCAAGTAGACTTATCGGATGATTATCAGGAGTTCAATA